>NZ_AP038804.1:1800000-2100000 GCF_047159865.1 Arcobacter sp. 15-2 | reverse complement strand
GAGAATTTTTTTAGGTACTATGTAGATAGAGTTTTCTCTACAAAAGGGAGTGGAACAGTTGTCACAGGAACTGTTTTGGGTCAACCTATTAGTTTAAAAGAAAAAGTTTTTATTTGTGATACTAAAAAAGAAACAAAAATAAAAAATATACAAGTACATGGAATAGATGTTCCAAATGCAAATATTTCAAATAGAACAGCGCTAAACTTACAAGGGGTTGATCACAAAACCCTTCATAGAGGTTGTGTGATATCAAAAAAAGGATTTTTAAGAGGATTTAATCAAATTGAAATTTCATACACAAATCTACAAGATAAAGTACTCATTCACAATGCAAACTACTCAATCTATATAGGTTCAAAAAAAATTGAAGCTAAGATTCTTCTCTTTGAGAATGAAAATAATCAGAAACAAGGTTTTGCAACTATTAAATCAACAGAAAATATTTTTGCAATTTACAATGAAAAAATTATCATCAGACAAGGTAATGAAACGATTGCTGGTGCAAAAGTACTCAACCCAATAACTGACCCAATGAAAAAGTCTCAAAAACTACAACTTTTAAAAGAGCTTAATAGGGGTGATATTAAAAATGGTTTCAAAATACTCCTACAAGTTCATAAAAAAGGTCTAGGATTAGTTTCTTCAACACAACGATTTGCATTAAGTCATAAAGAAGCATTAGACTTTGCACAAGGGTTAGAAGATGTTTTTATAGATCAACAAGCACTTGTTATTTATCCTATTCAAACAAAGGATATCATAAAAAAAAGTATACTCAATATATACACTAAAAACAAATATGCACTTCTATCAAATACTTCTATATCATTGCGTTTAAGTTGGGCTAGTTCAAACTTTATACAACTTGTTTTGGATGAATTAGAAAAAGAAAATATATTAAAAAAAGATGGAAACTTATATAAAAATGCAAATATAGTAGAAGATATTAAAGATCATTTAGAGGAGTTAATTTTACAAAGACTCGAAAAAGAAAGTTTTACTCCAACTGCTCCATATAATATCTATGATGACTTAGATATCGATAGAAAATTAGGAGATACTATACTAAAAGCACTTACAGCTAAAAAATTGGTTACTCGAATACAACATAATCTTTTTATACACACACTAGTACTCTCTAATTTAGTATCTCAAATGAAAAGTATTATTACTGATGATGGCTATATAGAGGTTCAAAATTTAAAGAAACAGTTTCCAATGAGTCGTAAATATCTTATCTCTTATCTTGACTATTTAGATACTATTCCAAACATAACTAAAAGAGACAACAGGAGATATTTTATCTCCTAAAGAAGTTCTGCTTGTGGTTTTCCATAGTAAAAACCTTGAGCATAATCAACCCCTATCTCTCGTAGTATTTTATCAATCTCTTCATCACTCACGAACTCCGCAATAATTTTTATATCTGATTTTCTTGCAAATTCAACTATAGACTTCACAACATCTAAAGTTCTACTGTCACTTACAATCAGTTTTGTAATAGAGCCATCAATTTTAAGATAATCAGCTTGTAAAGAGATCAGGTACTCATAGTTAGAATAACCTGTACCAAAATCATCTATAGCTATTTTCACCCCTTTTTCTTTAAATCTTGAAATAACACTTGCAATATAATTATTATCTTCCATCTCTTCTGATTCTACAATTTCTAAAACCATTTGTTCAAAAAGATTTTTTTTATTTGCGTAATCATATAAGAAATTTGTCAATTCATTATTCATAAGATCTTCGATACATAAATTAATAGAAAACTCTAAATCAGTTTTTTCAAATCTATCCAAAACTTTTCTAATCATTTTATAGGTCAATTCAGGGTAAAGTTTTGTCTTTTTAGCAATATCTAAAAAGTCATTTGGATAGATAATGGTATCACCCTCTTCTATTCTCATCAATGCTTCATACTTATCAATTTTTCCTGTTTTATAATTATACATTGGCTGAAAATGAGGAACTACATTATCATTGTTAATTGCTAAATGGAGTCTATCTACCCATTGTATATTATTTTTAAAGTGATCAATATTTTTCAATGAACTATCATATTCTAAAATTTTTATTTTTTTATTTTTTGCTTCATTGAGTGCAATATCTGCATACGCAAACAAATTTTCTTTATTTGAAGCTATTCCACTAGTATATGTGATGAAAAATTTGTGTTCTTTTATCTCATACTTTTCTTTACCTTTTGTTTTCATAAAGAGTTCAACATCATTTTTTACATGTGCTGCTGTTTCCTTATTGTTAACAATAGCAAAAATATCTGCTTGTACTCTAAATAAGAAATAATTTTGTTCACTAAAATATTGAAATAATCTATTTCCAAACTCTTTAATAACATCATCACCTATTTCATGATTGAAACTATCATTTATCTCTTTGAATCTATCAATATTTATAAGAGATAAAACAATATCACTTTTAGTTTTTGTAATATAGTTCAATAAACTAATTCTATTTCCTAAACCTGTTAAAGAGTCTGTTTTAAAAAGATTTTTTAATTTTGTTTTATTTTTTATATGTTTTGTAATATCAATAGAAGATGATATATATCGCAGCACCTCTTCTTTTTTATTTTTAATAGGTATGATAGTTAAACTCACATAATAACTTTCACCATTTTTTCGTCTATTTTTTAGAATACCTTTCCATATCTCACCGTTAGTTATAGTTGTCCATAAACTACGAAATTGACTTTTTGGTGTATCTGGATGTTGAAATAAAGTATGCGTATTTCCTATAATTTCAGCTCTGTCATAACCACTAACTTTTTCAAAACTTTCGTTTACATAAGTAATAATACCATTTTTATCAGTTCTAGCAACTACAGAACTTTCATCTAAAAGATGTCTATACTGTTCAAGAAGATGCATCTGTTCTTCTCTGTCATGTTCAATACTTTTAATTTTTATTGAAAGATAACGAGCAACCGCTAAAGTTAATAAAATCAATATCAAAATCACTATATAAACTTTTAACAAATATTTATCGGTAATAGCTTTTAAACTGGCTTTCTCATTTGCAATTAAAATATCCAGTTCATCCAAATAAAATCCAGCCCCAATAACTAAATCCATATCAGGTATCGGCTGTAAGTAAGATATTTTTTCACTTACATTTTTTGTAGAGGGATTAATCCATTTATAATCTACATAACCACCGTTATTCATAGCTTTGTTCATAATAACATCAAATAACACTTTTCCATCTAAAGTTTTAAGATGATCTATACTTTTTCCTTCAAGTTTTGGATGTGTTCGCATAATCTTATCTAATCCTAAAATCCAAAAATAACTGTATTTTTCCTCACCAAATTTATCTTTTTTAAACTCACTAAAGACCAAAGTTTCTATCTCTTTATGGATCTCTTTTTTATATACACCCATAGCTATAAATATATCGTGTTTTGTATCTTTTTTTACATAAACATATTTTGTGTGAAGATGATTGGTTAATTCATTTGGTTTTTGCCATTTATAAGAACCAAAACTTTCTTCACTTGATAGTGCTTTTTTAATAAAGATTGAGAATTCTTCGTTTGATTTGATTAATTCGAAAATATTTTTATTTGAAAAACTTTTATTACCACCATAATATAAAAATTTACCATTTTTATCGAAAATATAAAAATACCCTGAATTATCTTTCCAATTGAGTAAGTCCATCTCTTTTGAATATTTTTTTAAAAGTGTAGTAGTATTTTGTGTATTATCTGAAGATAATATATTATGAATATATTCAACTTTTCTTTTTAAGAGTTCTTCATTTTTCTTATAAATTATTTTTTTTATTATTTCTATTCTTTGAAGTGCCCTTTCTATCTCGTTTTTTACTAGCACTTTATTATTATTGTAATAATCTTTTTCAAGCTTTGTAACTTTTTGTTGATATAATGTTTCTGTAAAGGTATAAATAAACGCACTTAATACTATTGAAAAAACTATGATGATTGCAATTATATTTAGAAAATTTATTTTGGAAAGACTTAGTTTCATTTTTTTTCCTATAAATTATTTTATTATGAAATTTAAGTATAACAAATATTTTGAGATAGTGTCTAAGATTTTCTAAGGAATGAAAGAAGGAATGAGAAAAGTATTAAAAAGTAACAATAAGAGATATAAAATCTCTTAAAGTTTTAGTTTCGACAAGTTTCTTTTTCTTGCTGCTACTGCAATTACTACAAATAACAATGTAGTTAAAACATAAACCCATGTTGGGATTGGAACAGGATCACCTGTTGCATACGAATGCATTCCAGAAAGATAAAAATTTACTCCGAAATATGTCATCAGAATTGTTGAAAAAGCCAATGTAGATGCTACTGCAAAAATATATGGAGTATTTACTTTTGGTATCATTCTAAGATGTAAAACAATTGCATAGGTAACAATCGCAACATAAGCCCATGTTTCTTTTGGATCCCATCCCCAGTATCGTCCCCAAGATTCGTTTGCCCAAACACCACCAAGAAAATTTCCTACAACTAATGCAGCTAAACCAATAATAAGTGAAGCTTCATTTATAGCTGTTATATGTTTAATAGTATCATCGATGTGTGGCTTCTTTGAATCTCTAAAAATAAATAAAATCAAAGACATAAATCCAAGCATAGCACCAAGTGCTAAAAAACCATAAGAACCTGTAATGATAGATACATGTATTGTCAGCCAGTATGATTTTAAAACAGGTACAAGATTTGTGATTTGTGGATCTATTCCAGATAGATGTGCTGTAAACATAAATATACCAGCCATAACAACTGTAGCACTCAATGCCATAAGAGATTTTCTAAAAAAGAAAAGTCCTGCAAACATAGCAGACCATGCTATATATACTAAAGTTTCATAAGTATTACTCCAAGGAGCATGCCCACTTATATACCATCTATGACCCATTCCAAATGTATGTAAAGCAAATAATAAAGCTAAGATAATAAAAAAAGCAGTATTTACTTTTGTAGAATACCAGTGTTTATTAAATACAGTTAAAAAAGAAACAAAGAAAATAATAATTCCTACAAGTACATAAGCTAAAGTGATTTTAGGAAATATATTCACTTTATTAAATAACACTTCAGAATCTATAATACTTTTAGATGGGATAACATTTTTTCCCACTTTTTCTTGATATTGTGATATTAAACCTATGAATTTATTTGATTCTTCATATTTAGCAGTTACAAGATTATCTATAAACCCTGAAACCAGTAGTTTAATAATTTTGCTATCTTCTGGTTTGAACTTATTCATAGCATCAACAGGATTAAACCATTTTGTCGATTTTGCTTCTTTTTGTCCGTCACCTGGTTCTGGAAAAATTTGAAATAAATACCCATAATAAACCATATATGCAATATTAAGTCGCTCATCAAGTTTGATAACATCTTTTTCAAATGTTCCTCTTTCATTGGCATTGATACTATTTACTTTATTAATCAAATTTTTAAGTCTATATTCACCTTCGGCAGTAAACATCTCGCTAAATGCAACATATTTTGCCGATTCTTCTAAACCTAACTCTTTTTTTAACTTTGGAGTTGTAATTTTTAGCATCTTTATATTTTGCCAAACATCAGGACGACTTAACATTCCTAAAACTACTTGGTTGTGATTCATTCCTAGAAATTCATTTTTTCTAGTAAGTTTATTTAAAATATCTTTTGTCAAACTATCAACTGGTTTCATTCTTCCTGTGTTTGATTGCATCACTAAATGAGCAAATAGATCTGCTGTTTTAAGTGACTCTTTTTTATAAGTATCAAGATAAGTTAGTGTTGGATTTGGTTTGTTATTTGTATCTGCATTTGCACCTACACTTGCCAAAGAAAGTAAAACAGTTACAAGAATTGCAGAATTAAAGTTTTTTGAATACCTAATAAGTTTTGCAAAACGAGATTTTTTATCAAACATATTCATAAGAAGTCCCAATGCTAGTAAAAAATATCCTATATATGTAGGTATGGTCCCTGGATCATTATTTACAGAAAGGACTGTACCTGTTTCATCAGGGTCATACGAGCTTTGAAAAAATTGAAATCCTCCATAAATAAGTGTTGAATTCATAAAAATTCTATAGTCAAACTCTACATCATTGGCTTTATCAATGAGTGTAATTTCACTTGCAAAAGATGATGGTGACATACTTCCAGGATACCTATCGAGTTGAAAATCATTCAATCTAATTGCAAATGGGATAGAGAGTGGTTTTGAACCATAAGTTAAATATACAGTAACACCATCTTTAAACTTGAGTTCTCTTACAACAGGTGAAGTTTGACCTCTTTGACCTACAAGCTTTGTAACTTGTGATTGGTCACCTAATGTAACTTTTGTCCCTATTAGATTCATAGTTGCCGAACCTTTTTTTGCAAATTGAAAACTATCAAGAGAAAGATTTAATACTTTATTTTCAAATTCTATACTATAATCAAATCTATTACTACCTATTGCACTAAACTCTTTTTGAAATTCTGCTTTATATTGCTTTCCTTCTTTAGTTACAATAGTAGCTTGTATAAATGGTTCTAATGAGCTCATTTCACTTTGTGTTTGTCCCTCTTTGATATGCATAATACCTTCATATCCAATATATCGAGTCATACCAGCTCCGATAAGCATAACAACAAAAGATACATGAAAAATAAATTTTGCTTTTTGTTTCCACATTTTTCTTCTGTTAATTATACCTATTAGATTAATAATTGATAAAACTAAAACTGTTTCATACCAGATATTATTGTAGACAAGAACTCTTGCTGTTGATGTACCAAAATCATTTTCAATAAATGTAGCAACAGCTGCTCCTCCTGCTAAAAGAACAAAAGCAAACATAGTTGTCCAATAAGAGAACAAAATATCTGCGGTTTTTTTAACAATACTCGTTTTTTGCATAGGCAATTCCTTTGATAATTATAGTTTATTATTTATAGTAATAAGTCAAAATCATACTAAAATAGTTCAAATACAAGACTATTTTAGTATGATTAATTTAGTAGTAGAAGAAATATTAAAGGTTAAATTTCAATTTTATTTACTCTACTACTCAAACGCTAGTGGATAAGTTCGCTAATCAATTCTGTTGCGTAACACCCTTTAGGAAGTTCAAAGTTCAATTCAAACCAAGCTTTTTCCTCTTTATATTCACTACTTATTTCACTAGGAAAAATCCAAGCAAATCTACGAGCTCCATCCTCTTTTGTTTCTTTTATAAATTTCTCCTCAAATTTTAAAGCATCATCAATGGCAAACTTTGTTTTTTTACCACTTAACAATCCTGTAGGAACTCTGTCATGGTTAAAAAACTTTTCTGATTCTTCCTCTAACTCTTCTATATTAAATAGTTTACCATAAGGATAATGAGAAAAAACATCTCCTTTTAAAACTTTAAATGGGTGTTTTTGAGATTGAAGTTGCTCAATTGTTTCTACAGATAGTCCAAGTTTTTCACTTATCTCACTTGCTTTAAAACTATCTACAATTTTACCTAGTTCAATTCTTTTTGATAACCAAGAGTTAAACAAAAATGATTGATAGGCATTTATATACATTTTTCTAAGTTTTCTATCTCTTACTTTTAAAGTTCCAGCAATTAACGCTTCCCCTTTTTTGTAGTTATCGCCATCTAAACCAAATCTTTGAAATCCAAAATAATTAGGCATACCATTTGTTGCTATCTCTTGTAAGGCTGATTCTAATTTCATTTTATGCATAGGTTGCACTCTTTTTAATCGAATAAAAAACTTATTGCCTTTTAGGTGCCCTATTTTTATTTTGTTGTTATGGTATGTTTTTTCTAAAATTTTTATTTGAGGATGAGAAAAAGCATCTACTTTATCTTCAAAACTTTTATGTATAGAGATATACTGTACTGTCATTGCATTTTTATCTTTAAGTCCAGCATATCCTATATCTCTATTTTTACAGCCAACAGCCTCAGAGATGATCTGTAAAGCATCCCATGTAGCTAAATCTTTTTTTCTTATTTTTAAAATAAGATGTTCACCCTCTCCACTAAATTCATATAGTGGTACTTCTGTTACTACAAAATCATCTTTACTTTGTTTGAAGTAAACATCAATTTGACTATGGCTTAAATAATGTTGTTTTGTCATATATCTCTCTTTCATCTATTATTTTATTTTTATTATAAATCTTACTCAAAATGATGACTTTTACAGTCACATTTATAGTTTCCATTTATTGCTTTTGCAAAAATGTTTAATTTTATTTTGTGTTTTTTTGCTATTTGTATAATTTTTTCTGCATGTTTAGGATCGAATGAAAATAGTATCTCATATTCTTCACCACTACATCCTACTTCTTTTTTAATTTTATCAAAAAAATCAAAACCTATATTATTTACTTTTGATATTCGTTCTAGTTCAAAAAATAAACCATCTGATATATCTAACGCACTATTTATATAAGATGAAGCTTCATAAAAAAAATCTGCATTAAGTTTTGGTTTTATAAATTTTGATTTTTTATGAATTTTTTCGCCTGATAATAAAGCATCTAAATCTTTTTTAACACTCCCCAATTTACCAGTATAGCAAATAAAGTCACCCTCTTTTGTTCCTGTACGATATATTGGATTTGTGCTTATTGAAATAATCGTGATGGAGATATCTAGTTTGTGATTTGAAATAGTATCACCACCAATAATTGTGATATTGTATTTTTTTGCAATTTTATTGAATCCGTTTGCAAGCTCATCTAAATCTTTGAGACTAAAAGAAGGAGGAATTGCTACACTTAAAAGTGCATATTTAGGAACTGCATTCATAGCAATGGCATCGCTTATATTTACAAGCATTGCTTTTATTGCTATTTGTTTCAAACTCATCCATTCTCTTTTAAAATGAACATCTTCAAAAAAAGCATCCATACTATAAACATGTTGTCCAACAACAGCTCCATCGTCACCAATGAAACTTGAATCTGTAAACTTACTGATAAAATAGTTTTCTTTATTAATTTTTTCTTTCATAAAGTATATTATAGCATTATAAAGATAATGTTTCTGATTTTGCACTAACTTTGTTTCAAACTAAGTTGAGTCTAGTTATAATTTGTTAGATATTGTAAAGATGATTTGATAGCTCTGCCATAAGGTTTCAAACTAAGTTGAGTCTAGTTATAATTTGTTAGTCAAGTTTTAACCAATGATATAGAGTTTGATGAGCTGTTTCAAACTAAGTTGAGTCTAGTTATAATTTGTTAGGAAAACGGAAAGATTGAGAATGGTCGCCCACACTTTGTTTCAAACTAAGTTGAGTCTAGTTATAATTTGTTAGAGTAATGGGCTGTATGGAATAGTTCTAACATCAAGTTTCAAACTAAGTTGAGTCTAGTTATAATTTGTTAGTTTAGCTGATAATATTGCTAACGATAATGGGGATAGTTTCAAACTAAGTTGAGTCTAGTTATAATTTGTTAGATCTCTCCATCTGTGAAAGTAAAATAAAGCATTGTGTTTCAAACTAAGTTGAGTCTAGTTATAATTTGTTAGCTACAGGAGAGAAATCATTTAGTGAAGTTCAAAACAGTTTCAAACTAAGTTGAGTCTAGTTATAATTTGTTAGAAAAGGGTAAATAAGATGAATGAATTAGATTGGTTAAGTTTCAAACTAAGTTGAGTCTAGTTATAATTTGTTAGTATACTCAACAGTTAGTACAAGAAGATGGAGAGTTTCGTTTCAAACTAAGTTGAGTCTAGTTATAATTTGTTAGAAAAGAAAGCGATTGTAGAGATGTTATTTCAGGCGAGTTTCAAACTAAGTTGAGTCTAGTTATAATTTGTTAGGGAGCTTGTAGAGCAATTAAAGGGAGAGTTTTCTAGAGTTTCAAACTAAGTTGAGTCTAGTTATAATTTGTTAGAAAGACAAAAGACAAAAATAAATATGAATTAATTGCGTTTCAAACTAAGTTGAGTCTAGTTATAATTTGTTAGTATAATTTCGCTTCATTTAATAAAAGATACCGTAGTTTCAAACTAAGTTGAGTCTAGTTATAATTTGTTAGATGGATAAACAATCCGCAAAACAATATGATGACAAGTTTCAAACTAAGTTGAGTCTAGTTATAATTTGTTAGCACTAGCAATCAGTTTAACCTCATTATCAGCTTTAGGTTTCAAACTAAGTTGAGTCTAGTTATAATTTGTTAGAAAAGCTGAAATTTCATCTCCGCTATGAATATTTTTGTTTCAAACTAAGTTGAGTCTAGTTATAATTTGTTAGATAATCCTATAACTCAAAGATCAACTTACTATTCGTTTCAAACTAAGTTGAGTCTAGTTATAATTTGTTAGTTTAACGCTGACAAGTACAAAGAAATACTATCTTTGTTTCAAACTAAGTTGAGTCTAGTTATAATTTGTTAGAAATACCTTAGTAGTTTAGTTTTACCAAGTCTAGGGTTTCAAACTAAGTTGAGTCTAGTTATAATTTGTTAGATTATGTACTGATATAATCGAGTGGAAAGGCAAAGAGAAGTTTCAAACTAAGTTGAGTCTAGTTATAATTTGTTAGAGCAAATTTTTAGCCCTTTATTAAGGGCTTTATAGAGTTTGTTAATTATAATTTTTACCACTTTAAAAAAAACTTCAAAAAGTTGCTTATTTGTGGAAAAAATGCTATACTTTACTTCTAACAAATTATAAATAGATTCAACCTCTGGTTGAAATCATAATGACGGATAAATACAAATGAAATGGGTCACTGGTCTTTACCATACCCATCCGTCACTTTTAAAATCTATCATCACAAAAATTTAAATATTCACATTGACCACACTTATTTTCATCTGCACTACTATTTGGTAAAATATCATTTTTTACAATTTGTTCAATATTTTTCATAGTATCAAAAAAATCATTTTTTATCTTTGGAGTTATAGGTATTTTAAATATTTTCATATTATTTGAGTAGCTTATGATAGCCGTATTAAAATCTTTTTTATAAGTATTACTTATCAATAAACCATATCCATATAATTGTAAAACATGAGAATAAGAAGGTTTTTTCGAATCAACAAATTTAAACTCAATAGGTACAATCTCATTTTTACATATCAAAGCTAAATCTACTATACCACAGATATTTAACTTTTCATTTTCATAATATTTATTTAATATAATCTCATCATAATTTATACCAAGTTTTACAAACTTTCTATTTTTTGATAGTTTTTCTTGAATTTCATGATACTCTTCTCCTAAACTTACTTGTCTTGGATAATATGGTTTTATATTTGTAAGCAAATTATAGTAAACAATTCTAGGACAGAAATGATACTGTCTTATAAGATTTATAGGTATCATACTATTTCAAAACTCTCAGGATGTTTAAAATCATCTTCATCATAACCGAAACTATTTTTCATATCTTTATCTAAAGAAACATTTGACATAAATGCTTTATCTATTTTAATATCACAGTATTTTTTAAAAAGTTCTTTGATAATTCTTTTTTCACTAACCAATACATATCCCCAGAATACAGATTTTTGTATTGAAATCAAACCTACATTTTTCAACTCTTCGAAAAACTTTGTTCGATTTTTTGTATCACTTATATCATAGCTTACTATTATTTGACTATACATAATGCCTCCATCGGTGCCTATAGCACATCGTTTACGGTTCCAAATCTAAAAGAGTGAAGCAGTTCACTCTTTTTATATGATTTTCACCACCTAAAAATATAAGATTTATATTTTGCTGATTCACAAAAATATCCAGATATTTTATATATTTGTCTTTGTATAATACTTTCTAAGGTAAGTTTTTTATGATTGTATTTATATTTTTTTGTAAGTGTACTTAAAATAGCAGTGGCTAACTCTTTTTTTATCTTGTCAAAATTTTCAGGCTTCATCTTAGATAGTTTACTTCTCAGTTTTATCACATTTCTATCAACTACAAAACTTCTATACTCTTCCATAATATCTAGTATCAATGATGGTTTTGCACTTCTTACACTATGAAGTACACCACAATAAGGTTCTAATCCAGCATTTGTGCATGACTTGTAAATAAAATTGAACAGTATCGCATATCCATAGTTTAAAGCGATATTTGTTATCTCTTCTGAGTGTCTTTTTGTACGATACTTAAAAGAGGTAGGAAAAAGTTGCATGGTTCGTAAATACTCAAAATAATAACTAGCACTTACACCCTCTACTCCCATAATATATTCTTTTGAGATATCTTTTGCATTTTTAAGTTGTACAATAGATGTATCAAAAAGATCTATCACTCTATCTTTTTTTTCATCTTTGATATTTCTACTACTATATAAAAGTGTTGCTCTTTGGTTTTTTAGTTTTCCTATTATAAGTTTTCTTGCAAGTTCTAATCCATCTATTGTGTCACATTTTAAAAATTGATTTTTTCTCACTTGAACTGATTTATGTTCATAGATTGCATGAAGTGCTGAAAAAGAGTTAAAAGTATTGAAAAATATTTTTATCCCTCTTACCGCACAAGTATTTATAAGGTCACTAGACAGAGAAATGCCACGAGATAAAACTTGAATAGTTTTTATTCTATTTAAAGCTATCTCATTTTTTATATTTCCATCTTGTTTTATAGTGAGTCTTTGGGATTTTAGCCCTAGAAACATCCCGTAGTTATTTACTATGACATGTTTCATTTGAATCTACTTTTTTAGAAACTATACTTGACATTTTAATCCTTTATATTATTTAGGATTATTTGTTTTTTATCTTTTGTTATCCCTGCTTTATATTGAAGTGTTATTGTTTTTGCGTTATTATCTATAAGTGTGGCTTTTGCTTTTAGTCCATCTCGTATAGAACCTAAAAAACTATTTAGTTTCAAGTCTTTGTTTTCTATATAGTTTTCTAAAAAAGATTTAAACACTTCATCTTTAGCACCATCAAATATTGTTATATCACTAAAACCTATATCTTTAAAACTTGACTTTATAAAAGTAACTTGAAGAGTACATCTCTTTGATTCACTTACTAGATACTTAAGAGTTACCAAATATTTACTTACATCTTCGATATCAATATTATCGACTTCATAAACAGGTTTACTGTTTTCATCTATCAATAAACAATCCAACAAATCAGCTACTTTTAAAGGTATAGTATTTTTTGTAAAATATGGTATAGGTTTTATATCGCCATTTATTATATAGTTTTTTGTAGCTATATCTTTGTTTCCTAGTACTTGCCATGTGTTTTTTCTTTTTATTCTAAACTTTGCACTTCCTAGTATAGGTAGTGTGTATTTGTGTCTTTTTTTAGCTCTTTTTCTTTGCTGTCTATTTTCCTCTTTTTGTTTTGAGTCAAACATATCTTTTAAAAGTTTATTTAATACTTCACTATTTAAAAAAGTTTTTCCATCTTCATTTGTTTTAAAAAGGCTTTCACACTCTTGAAGTTTTTTATATACTGCTTTATAGAGTTTTTGACTAAAGTAAGGGATATTTTTAATAGCACTAAACTCTTTTAGTTTTGTTTGCTTATCATCAAAAAATATAGTTTCTATCTCTTTTCTTGAGCTTACATATTGAAGTTTGTCAAGAAACTTTAGACTATATAGTTCAGTGTTATTTTTAATTATAAATAAATCATATAAAGTATTTGATACTTTTTGTACATCTATTTTATAAACTCTTCCCTCTTCTAGTTCTTCAAAAGAGTTTAGATATCTTTTCTTACCATTTTTAGTATCAAACAATAGTGCATATTCTATAAGTTTATCTATCTCTTTTTTATTGTTTTTATTTGTGATATGTTTGTATTGTTCACTATAAATCGTATCATCAAAAAGTTTATATGAACCTAACTCTTTTGTAGGAGAGTTAATAAATGTCTTTTTCTTTGAAAGGTTGTTTATACCTGATTCTTCTAAATAAATATCTTCAAAATCAAAAAGTGGAACTAGTGAGGCTATATTTTCTTTTTTCTTATTGGCTCTTCCTTTTATAGTAGAGTTTGCGAGATAAAATACTACCATAGCATCTATACAGTGTGAATGACTATCTTGAATCTCTTTTTTTTCTAATTCTTGTTTTTGTGCCGATAAAATATTTCTAGTGGTTCTTACTAGTTGATTATCTATTGTTTTACTATCTACTTCTATATTTTTAAAGCTCGTTCCAAACTTTTTAGATAATTTTTCATAGATAAATCTTGCTAATCTTTTTTGAGTACCATTTGAAAAAGTTTTTATCTTATCTCGTCTTAGTATCTCAAAAGCTTTTTTGAATTCTTCACTATCTCTTAAAAACAGTGCGTATCTTAGTGCTATTTGTTGGTGTAGTTTTAGATTGTCAAAGTTTGTAAAGTTATCTATATTTATACTTTCTATTCCTGTTTTTATGATAGTTTTTATCTCTTCAAGTGACTTTTTGCCAAATACTTTTTTAAGGTGTTTTTCATGTAACATTTCTAAAGTATAATCTTGATTGCCTTTTATCTTTTGATTACCCTCCACAGAACAATAAATCATATTTGCTTTTGAGTTATACACTCCCTTACTTTGAGGTAATATATGATCCCAGTCACCTTTATCAAAACTTTTTCCACTATATGGACATATATCTACATTTAGTTTATCTTTGTTCTCTCTTTTGTATTTTTTTATAGATGAGTCATTTGCTCTTTTTATAGTATTTAGATTTTCTTCAAACTCAAATCTGTTTTGTTCTAATAGTATCTCTAGTTTTTCTATATCTTTTATATCAGTTTCATCTATATTTTCACTTATCTCAAAGGCAAGTCTATCTAGCATCATATCAAGCATACCATCTATTGGTTTTGCTACATCGGATAGTAGTCTTTTCCCTATTGTTAAACTCTCATCACTTCTTAGGGCATTTTCTATTGTACAGTGTTTACAAGTTTTATTAAATCCCCCTAACTCTTTGAAAAGTATCTCATAGGTTTGTTTGAAGATGTTTATGACTCTTTTTAGATTAGATTCATCTACACTTTCTATCTCATCTAGGTAAGTATTTTTATCTTTTAATATCTGTTTTAAATCTAAGAAGTTTTTGTTTATATTTTTTACTATTAGTTTTATATCTTTATCATCTACACACTTTTCATTTTTAAAACAAGCTTCAATGATATGATAAAAACTATTTTGGTATTTTTTAGCTTCATCACTTACTCTTTGAAGGGCTGTTTGTAAACCTTTTGTAGCTTTTATATCTTCTAAGAACTTATCAGACTCTTCACTTGAAAAGCTATAAGAGTATATAGGTTTTAGTAAGATATGTTTTGCATTGTTTTTATAAGGTGTGTTTGTGTTACACTTTACAAAAATAGAGTTTGACTCTTCATAGATACCATTGTGTATCTTTTCCTCCTCTTTGTAGTATTTTGTAGCTATATCTTTTAAGCTATTATAGGCTTTTAGACCAAATACTTTTTGAAAGCATACTATACTATCAATACTTCCTTTTTCAAACTTTGCTTTATGTTTGAATACATTTCTAGGATTTAGTTCTCTTGTAGTTATCTCACTTGTAGCATCTAGTATTCTTTGAAGATATTTTGAGTAAGTAAAGTCCTCTTTGATTTGTTTGTTTCCTGATACTACTTTTGTTTTTAGTAGTTCCTCTTTTTCAAATACTCCCTCATTTGATGAGATTAGAAGATTTGAAAATTCTGGTTTTGAAAGTAGATAATCTATTGTTTCTTTTACTTCATCTGTTATTAGCTCGCACTTTATAAGCATAGAGTTACATTTGTAAGTGTCACGATTATTCATATCTTCATAAGGTGGAATAGTAAGGCTTGGGTCTGTAGATATTAAAAACTCTATAATATTTGGCTGAGTATCTAATATACTAAATAGCTCTTTTCTTTGAGCTTTTTCTTTTTCACTTTTATAGTGAAAAGCTTTGAAATATCTTCGTACCTTTAAATCTAGTTTTAAAATATCTAGTTTATTATCAAATTTTTGATTGAAATACTTTCTTAATACTCTTAGCTGAAAATTCGAGATATTTCCTATAAGATAAAAAAACTCTTCTTTTGAGTACTCTTTGATAAAATTAAAATCTTTTTCTATCTCCTCTTTTATCTCATCAAGGTATTTAGCTCTTGGCTTACTTCCTGTATCTAACTCTTTTAAGATATTTGAGAATAAATCTCTAACTACTATCAAATCTTTTTTTATAAAGCTAGAAAAAGAGTTTTGAAACTCTTTATAAAACTCTGCTTTTTTCTTTTTTGTTTCAATACCTATTTTTTCATTGGTACTATGTATAAACTCTTTTAGTTCATCTAAATTTTCAAATTCACTTACTTTATTTTCAAAATCCTCTTTTGAAATTAATCCGTTAAGTTCTTCAAAGTATTTATTTATAAACTTTACTGTTTCATCATTGAGTTTTTCAAACTCTGTAGATGTTGAGATAAAAGTATATCCTCTATTGTTTAGAAGCCCTAAGATAAGTTCTTGTTGATTTTGAGTATACTTTGCAAAGTCTATGAACTCTTCTAAAAGTCTTTTAGCTAGCTTTCTTCTTTTGTAGTTTCTATCTTTGTGACGATTTTCTCTTCGACTTTTTTTTGAAAAGTTTATATTATCTACTATAATATTTGTAGCTTTTTTGTTTTGGATAGTAGTACCATCACTTTTTACTAAAAATACACCATTGTTTTTTGCACCCATGTCGATTGAAACTGAAAGTTTTTTCAAAATATATTCCTTTAAAATTCTTACAACAATTGTAACTAATTAAGCATATAATTATCTGAATTATTAATTTATCGCTTTTTAGACTATTATATTGTATTTAAATTATTTAAAAGCTATAATGAACGTTATTTTTCAAAAAAAAGGATGTACCAGTTGGATTATTTAAAAGTAATTGGAAAAAAAAACCTAAAAGGTAGTGTTAAAATTAGTGGAGCTAAAAATGCAGCATTACCACTTTTAGCAGCTACTATCTTATCATCAAATAAACTAAACATATCAAACTTACCAGATGTTGTAGATATAAATACATTACTACAATTACTTGAGATGCTTGGGGCAACCTATGACAAAAATAAAAACTTTTTACAAATAGATTCAACAACTATAGATAAAACAAAAGCAACATACGAAATAGTAAAAACGATGAGAGCCTCTATTTTGGTTCTAGGACCTTTATTGGCTCGATTTGGACATTGTGAAGTTTCTCTTCCTGGAGGTTGTGCTATTGGTCAACGCCCAGTTGATTTACACCTAAAAGCACTAGAACAAATGGGTGCAACTATAGAGATCAAAAATGGATACATCGAAGCTAAAGCGCCAAAAGGTCTTCAAGGTGCAACTATTGTATTTGATAAAATCACTGTAACAGGTACAGAAAATATTGTTATGGCAGCTGCTTTAGCGGATGGAAAAACAACAATTGTAAATGCAGCTAAAGAACCAGAAGTGATTCAACTTTGTGAAATTATAAGAGATGCAGGTATCTATATAGAAGGTATAGGAACAAACACTATTACTATAGAGGGTTCAAAACAACAACTTTTAGATATGAAAGATTTTACAATCATTCCAGATAGAATCGAAGCTGGTACATACCTTTGTGCTGGGGCTATTACAAATGCTATTTTAAAAGTTGAAAATGTTGAACCAAAACATTTAGATGCTGTCTTAGCAAAATTTGAGGAGATGGGTTTTGGAATATTAAAAGATAAAACTAGCATCACTATTTTACCTGCAAATAAAGTAAAACCTGTAAATATTATCACCACAGAATATCCTGGGTTTCCAACAGATATGCAAGCTCAGTTTATGGCACTTGCAACTATGGCAGATGGTATGAGCATTATAGATGAAAAGCTTTTTGAAAATAGGTTTATGCATGTAAGTGAGCTTGTACGAATGGGAGCCGAGATCACAGTAAATGGAACAACTGCCAATATTCAAGGGACACCAAAAAAACTATTAGGTACAGATGTAATGGCTACAGATTTAAGAGCCAGTAGTGCTTTAGTATTAGCAGGTCTTGTAGCAGATGGAGAAACAAATATACATAGAATTTATCATCTTGACAGAGGTTATGATAAACTAGAAAAAAAATTAACTGCATTAGGTGCAAATATAATAAGAGATAAGGAAATTTAATACTATGAGACATTTTTTAACATTAAAAGACTTCACACAAGAAGAGATAATCGAAATAAATGAATTAGCAATCAGTATAAAAAAAGAGACTAAAGAAAAAGTGATGAAAAAATACATGCCAAATAAAACTTTAGGTATGATTTTTGAAAAAAGTAGTACACGAACTCGTGTTAGTTTTGAAACTGGTATTTATCAACTAGGTGGAGTAGGATTATTTTTAAGTTCAAATGATATCCAACTAGGACGAGGTGAGCCTATTTCTGATACTAGTAGAGTTATTTCTAGTATGGTTGATATGATTATGATCAGGAATGATTCTCAAAAAGAGCTTGAAGAGTTTGCTTCATATTCTAAAGTACCTGTTATCAATGGTCTTACAGATAAATTTCACCCTATTCAACTAATGGCTGACTATCTTACTATTTGTGAATGCGGATTAAAGAATAATATTATTGTAGCTTATGTTGGCGATGGAAATAATATGACTCATTCATGGCTTATGCTTGCAGCGAAACTTGGTTTTGAGTTAAGAGTTGCAACACCAAAAGGCTATGAAGTAGATAAAAAAATCTTAAAAGATGCGCTTAAAATAGCTAAAAAATCTGGTGCTAAATTAATCATCTCAAATGACCCAAAATCAGCTATCAAAGGTGCAACAGTAGTTACAACTGACACTTGGGTTTCTATGGGGCAAGAGGAAGAAAAAGAGAAAAGAATCAAAGACTTTAAAGGATATATGGTAGATGCAAAAATGATGAAACTAGCACATAAAAAAGCTATTTTCTTACACTGTTTACCTGCATATAGAGAGTATGAAGTAAGTACAGAAGTCTTTGAAAAATACGCTCCAAATATTTTTGCTGAAGCAGAAAATAGACTTCATGCACAAAAAGCTATCATGGTATGGCTAGATAGAAAAAGAGATGAAAAATAGATGATAGACTTTACAAAATTTACAAAATATTCACGACCAGGACCTAGATATACAAGTTATCCTACAGCACCAGAATTTAATACCGATTTTACTTTTGAAGATTTAAAAGAAAAATTCAAATCTCAAAGTGATGATAGACCATTATCACTTTATATCCATATCCCTTTTTGTAGAAGTGCCTGTTATTTTTGTGGATGTAATGTAATTTTCACAAGTAAAGAGGAAAAAAAGACTCGATATATAGAGTACTTAAAAAAAGAACTTTCTATATTGGCACAATATTTAAACACCAATAGAACAGTAACTCAAATGCACTTTGGTGGAGGAACTCCCACATTTTTAGATCCATTACAATTAAAAGAGGTATTGGATAGTATAAAAGAAACTTTTCCAAACTTTTCAGATGATGCTGAGATAAGTTGTGAAGTAGATCCAAGATATTTCAATCAAGGTCATATGGATGTTTTAAAAGATGCAGGGTGCAACAGATTGAGTTTTGGAGTACAAGATCTTCAAGAAGAGGTACAAAAAACTATACATAGAATACAACCTTATGAACAAACTGAAGCCGTTGTGAATATAGCAAGAGATGCTGGAATCAAATCTATAAATATTGATTTGATTTACGGTCTTCCTCATCAAACAAAAGAAACTTTTGCTAAAACAATTCGAGATATCGTAAAACTAGATCCAGATAGACTAGCAGTATTTAACTATGCGCATGTTCCTTGGATGATGAAAACACAAAGAAAATTTGATGAAACTACATTTGCACCACCATCAACCAAACTTGAAATTTTAAAAGATAGTATAGAATTTTTTGGTTCAGTAGGTTATAAAATGGTTGGTATGGATCACTTTGCCAAACCAGAAGATGAACTTTTCAAAGCAATTGACAAAGGTGAACTACACAGAAACTTTCAAGGATATACTACTAAAGGTGGAGCTGATTTAATCGGTATTGGGGTTACTAGTATTGGTGATGGAGTTGATTATTATGTTCAAAACTTTAAAGACCTGCCAACTTATGAAGAGACTATAGACAAAGGTGAATTACCTGTATTTAAGGGATATAAACTAAGTGATGATGATATTTTAAGACAGTTTGTTATTATGGAACTTATGTCTAACTTTAGTTTAGATATGAAAAGAGTAGAAAAAGAGTTCAATATCAATTTTGCAGAGTATTTTGATGATGCTTTAAAAGCTTTAAAAGAGTTTGTAGAAGCTGACCTTGTAACTATAACAGAAGATAAAATAGAAGTAAGCCAAACAGGAACAATGCTTATTCGAAATATCTCTATGCCATTTGATGCATACCTAAACAATATACCAGAAGATAAAAGAAGATTTAGTAAAACAATATAAAGGATTTTAGTATGATGCCCACTGTATCTGACATATGTACAAAAGAGATTGTAAGTATAAACATTAAATCAACGATTTCGGATGCGATAAAACTGATGACAGAGAAAAATGTTCGTTCAGTTTTAATCACAGAAGAGGATTGTAAAAACTATTTTATTTTTACAACAAACAATGCCATTGAATACAAAATCAAAAATCTATCACTAGATACTAAACTCAATGAATTAAATCTCCCAAAAATACAAAAAATAGATGCAAATGTAAGTGTTTTGGAGATTACTAATAAAGATGATTTAATAAGCGAATACTTCATTGTTTTAGATCAAGGAAAGGTTGTAGGGATATTGTCACAAACGGATATCATAAATAATATTGATCCTCAAATGTTACTACAAAAACAAACTATTTCATCAATAATGCTTCAATATACGGTGCAAACTGTATATGAAAATGAAGCTACAATAAATGCCATCAAAATTATGAAAAATGAAGATGTGGATTCTGTTATTATCATAGATGATGAGAGAAAACCATTAGGAATTTTTACAACAAAAGATTTTTTGAATATTGTAAGTGAAACTGCTGATTTTACTCTGCCTATTAAAAAATATATGAGTTCACCATTAGAAACTTTACCTAAAGATGTGAAAATCTATGAAGCGTTGAGATTTATAAGAACAAAACATTTCAAAAGACTTATAGTCACTGATGAAAATGACAAGATTGCAGGAGTTATAACACAACAAGAGTTACTAAGATTGATCAATAATAAATGGATGGAAGTTATACGAGATAGAGGATTAGAGCTTTCTAAAATCAACGATGAACTTATGAAAAAAACATCTTTACTTGAAGCAACAGCTTCACAAGATTTTTTGACAAAACTTTACAATAGAAGAAAATTCGATACTCTTCTTCAATACGAAATAGAGCAAATAAATAGATATCAAGGTAGAGAGATGTCTATGATTATTATAGACATTGATAATTTCAAATCTATAAATGACACTTATGGGCACGATGTAGGTGATGAAATTTTAAAAGAATTAGCTGAAATATTAACTAAATTATCTAGAAATAGTGATGTGGTTTCAAGATGGGGAGGAGAAGAGTTTGCTTTAAATCTCACCCATACAGCTATTGAAGATGCTTTATTTGTTGCAGAAAAATTACGAGCAACAATAGAAAGACATACTTTTAGTAATAATTTAAAAATAACCTGTTCATTTGGAGTTTCACAATTTAGAACAACAGATAAAGCAAATGATTTATTTAAAAGAGCTGATAAAGCTCTTTATGAAGCTAAAAATACAGGTAAAAATAAAGTAGTTTTAGAGCGTTTGTAACACACTAGATTAATTTAACCAATTTTTGGATATAATCGCAAAATATATATAATAAATACAATTAAAAGGTAAAATATTGAGAACACATTATTGTACAAAAGTAACAGAAAAAAATATTGGTGAAACAGTAACAGTAGCTGGATGGGTAAATAGTAGAAGAGATCATGGTGGTCTTATATTTATTGATTTAAGAGATAAAGACGGTATCGTTCAACTTGTATGTGATCCTACAGACAACAAAGCTGCATGGGAAATTGCTGAAGGTGTAAGAGATGAGTATGTTTTAATCGCAACTGGTAAAGTTAGAGCTAGAGGTGAAGGTCTTGAAAATCCAAATCTTATCACTGGTAAAATCGAAATTGTACTTGATGAGTTAGTTATCGAAAACAAATCTAAAGTTATGCCTTTTGACTTAAATGATGAAAAAGTAAATGAAGAGATTAAACTAAGAAATAGATTCTTAGAACTTAGAAGTAAAAAATCTTATGATATTTTTAAATTAAGAAGTACAGCAAATATCGCTATTAGAAACTGTTTAAATGAGATGGATTTCTTAGATGTAGAAACTCCAATTCTTACTAAATCTACACCAGAAGGAGCTAGAGATTATTTAGTACCATCAAGAGTTCACAACGGTGAATTTTATGCACTTCCACAATCTCCTCAGTTATTTAAACAACTTTTAATGGTATCTGGATTTGATAAATACTTCCAAATTGCTAAATGTTTCAGAGATGAAGATTTAAGAGCAGATAGACAACCAGAATTTACTCAAATAGATGTTGAGATGTCTTTTTGTGACCAAGAAGATGTTATCAAAGTTGCTGAAAAACTGATCCACGATACTTTTAAAGCTTGTGGAAAAGATGTACCTACAACTTTCGCTAGAATGACTTACAACGAAGCTATGGAAAATTATGGTTCTGATAAGCCAGATATGAGATATGATTTAAAGATGACAGAAGTTTCTGACATCTTTGAAGCGTGTACTTTAGATATTTTCTCAAACATCGCTAAAGATAAAGTAAACAACAGAATCAAAGCACTTAAAGTACCAAACGGAGATAATGTATTCTCAAAAAGACAAATGAAAGGTTTCGAAGATTTCGTTAGAAAATTCGGAGCTTCTGGACTTGGATACTTCCAAATGAAAGAAGATGGTCTTAAAGGTCCACTAAATAAATTTTTCGAAGAAACACCTGAAAAACTACAAGAGTTAGTAGACAGATGTGAGCTTGAAGTTGGAGATGTTATATTCTTCGGTGCTGGAGCTAAAAAACTTGTATGGGATTATATGGGACGATTAAGAATCGAACTTGCAAACCAAATGAACCTTATCAAAGAAGATACATTTGAGTTCTTATGGGTAGTTGACTTCCCAATGTTCGAAACAGAAGATGGTAAAACAAAAGCACTTCATCATCCATTTACTATGCCTAAATCTTTAGACGATGTATCTGATTTAGAAGCTATTGAGTCTATTGCTTACGATATCGTTTTAAATGGTACAGAGCTAGGTGGTGGATCTATTAGAATTCATAAAAAAGATATTCAAAATAAAGTATTTGACCTTATGAATATAAGTGAAGAGGAACAAAGAGAAAAATTCGGATTCTTACTTGACGCACTAGAGTTTGGTGCACCTCCACATGGTGGATTTGCTTTAGGTTTCGATAGAATGATTATGCTTATGGCTGGAACTGATTCTATTAGAGATGTTATCGCATTCCCTAAAACACAAAAAGCACAGTGTCTTTTAACTTCTGCACCAGATGTAGTAAGTGAAGAGCAACTAAAAGAGTTAGCATTAAGAATCAGAAAAACTGAAGCTTAAGAGTTAAATCTTAAAAACTAAAAAGGTAGGACTTAGGTTCTACCTTTTTTTATAGATGATAAAGATTAAATGATTTTATTTAATCTTTGTTATAATAATACATAAACTACAAATGGAGGTCATTATGCATACAATGTCAGTACAAATTCAAGATAATTATCTACAGAAATTTATGAATTATGTGAATAATCATAGTGAAAGCATCACGATTACAAAAGACAAAAATTTAGAACATGACCCATATTTTTACGAAAGAAAAAAAGAATTAGAACAAGTTATTGAAGAATCTGAAAACGGTACAATGGAAATGTTATCACAAGAACAATACGACAATGAAATGGAAATATTTTTTAAAGATTTAAAAGCTAATGAAAATCTTTAGAACAAGATTATATAAAACTCAACTATTAAATATTTTAAAACACATAGCAAAAGATAAGATTAGTGCTAGTGTAAATTTCCACAATGAATTAAATGAACAAATAGAAAACTTGATAAATTCACCATTGAAATGTAGACAATCTATTTATTTAAATGATAAAAATGTTAGAGATATGATATTTAAAAAATATACTATACAATTTAAAATTTATAAAACTAAAATAAGTGTTTTAAAAATATTCAATAAAAACAAACCTATCTCTTTTTGATATTTTAATTATGATGTAAAATATAACTTTGACCCAATACAAATAAGTTCTTCCAGTACCAATACTATAATGTTTCATTCTAATTTTATCTCTCAGTATTTCTAGTAATTTCTTAGTCATAATAACTGTCTTTCAATAAAATGTCTGTTAATGCCTCAATACTAAATTAAATCTTTATTTGGTACAATATATAAAATTCTTATTAAAGGATAGAGTATGAACTTAAGTCAAGACATAAAACCTATTAGTTATCTAAAAGCAAAAACAGCCGATGTGATAAATAGTGTGAATGATACACAAAGAACAGTCATCATCACACAAAATGGTGAAGCAAAAGCTGTAGTTCAAGATATCAAAAGTTATGAAAATATGAAAAACTCTTTAAATTTATTAAAACTTATTGTTCAAAGTGAAAATGATATTGAAAAAGATGATATTGTAAAACAAGATGAAATGTTTGATAACTTAGAACAAAAACTATTTGGATAAAATCAAATGAAAGATTTTGAAGTTATATGGACTAATAACGCTCAGTATGATTTAGAATCAATAATTGAATATATCAAAATAGACAGTGTAAATACTGCAAAAAAGATATTCTTTGAAATTAAAAAAGAGTGTGATAGTTTATATTATTTTCCTGAACGAAAAAGAGTTGTACCAGAACTACAACAAATTGGAATCTTAAAATATAGAGAAATCATCCATAAAAGATGGAGAATCTTATTTAAGATAGATGATAAAAAAGTATATATTTTATTAGTTGTAGATTCTAGTAGAAATTTAGAAGATATATTGTTTCAAAGATTAATGAAATAAAAACTAAAAAAGGAGAAACAATGGAACTACTATACAAAACATTCGAAATAGCAATAGGTTTATTTTTCATATTTATGATTTATAGATTTCTCAAATGTAGATTTGGAAAGTGTGACTTAAAATAGAGAACTTTAAGTCCATATTACCTAAAATAAGAATAGAAAATAAACTTATATTTTAGGAGAAAATAAAATGAAAACTACTACCCTATTTCCAAATCGTTATGTACAAGGTGCAGATATTTTAAAAGATTTAGGTACAAATGTATCTAAACTTGGAAATCATGCTTTTATGATTTGTGATCCATTTGCTCACAATAATTTACTCCCTAACTTTCTTACAGAAGTAGAAAAAACATTACAAATAACAATAGAAGAGTTTGGTCGTGAGTGTTCAGATGAAGAGATAGAAAGACTTATAGACTTAGTAAACAAATGTTCTGCTGATGTTATCATAGGTATTGGAGGTGGAAAAACTTTAGATACAGCAAAAGCAGTTGCCCATATGCTTAAAAAACCTGTTGTTATCATCCCTACTCTTGCTTCAACTGATGCACCTTGTAGTGCTCTTTCTGTTATCTACACTCAAGAAGGTACATTTAAAAGATATCTTATCTTAGATAAAAATCCAGACATGGTTCTTGTAGATACAAAAGTAGTAGCAGATGCACCTACTAGATTTTTAGTATCTGGTATGGGAGATGCTTTAGCAACATGGTTTGAGGCACAATCTTGCAAGAAAAACTTTGCTGGGAATATGAGTGGTGATGTAGGTTCTATGACAGCGTATGCTTTGGCAAATGTGTGTTATGAAACACTTTTAGAATATGGAGTAGAAGCAAAAATGGCTTGTGATGCAAACGCAGTAACACCAGCGCTCGATCATATCGTAGAAGCAAATACTTTACTAAGTGGTCTAGGTTTTGAAAGTGGAGGTTTAGCGTCTGCTCATGCCATACACAATGGACTAACTGCACTTGAGCCAACTCACGCGTATTTTCATGGTGAAAAAGTTGCTATTGGTACCCTAACCTCTCTAATTTTAACAGACAAAAGTAAGGAGATAATAGATACTGTTTTTACTTTTTGTGAATCGATTGGTTTACCTACTACTTTTGCTGATATTGGACTAGAAAATGTAACAGATGAAGAGCTTATGCAAGTTGCAAATCTTACTTGTGCAGAGGGTGAAACAATACACAATGAACCATCACATGCAACAGCTATACAAGTATTTTATGCTCTTAAAACCATGAATTCTATTGGTATGAATAGAAAAAATAAACGAAATTAAATCTGAAATGCAAACACTACGAATAGGGACTTTTAATCTTTTTCAATTTGTCGAACCTCCCTACTCGTGGTATGATAAAAAAAATAGCTTTTCAAAACAACAATGGCTAGATAAAACCGCATGGATCAAAAATCAAATCATTGATATGAATTGTGATGTTATTGGGTTTCAAGAAGTATTTTCAAAAAATGCCTTAGAGAAACTTACAAAAGAACTTGGATTTGATTATTTTGTGAGTGTAGAAGATGCTAAAGTAGACAACAAAGACCCAAATATATTTATAAGCACTACAGTTGCACTTGTTTCAAAATACCCTATTTTAGAAATTGTAGAAGTACCTGCAGATACAAAAAGCATTGTAAAACATAAACTTGAAGATAATTTTCAGTTTTCAAGAACTCCTATCAAAGCAATTATTGAACTTCCAGATAAACAAATAATAACTGTTTATGTCAATCATTTAAAATCAAATAGAGAAAATGAACTTGAATATTTATTTAGAAAAGAGCATACCTTAGAAGAGAAGATATTAAAAACCAAAGATGCATTAGAAAAAAACATATCTAAGTCCTTAAAACAAAGACTTTGTGAAGCATCATCTTTATTTTTTGATATCAAAGAAACTAATACTCCTATTATTTTTATGTGTGATTTAAATGACAAAGAGTTTTCACTCACAATAGAAGCACTTACAAACGAAGCGTATCATGAAAATACTAAAGAAAATTCATATCTTTTATATGACTGTTATAATTTAGTAGATAAAAAAATTCACAACCCTCATCCTGAACAGAAAAAAATACAAAGAACACCCACAAGTTATTTTCAAGGGAAAGGGAGTGTTTTAGATTATATATTTGTTTCAAAAGAGTTTGTTACAAACGAAAAAAAAACTATAAGAAAAATAACTTCATACGAAATATATAATAAGCATTTTCACAATAATCCACATGGTTCGCTTCTTCAAAGTGACCATGCGCAAATAGTGTGTAATATAGAACTAAATTAGCTGTTATATCAAAAAAACACAAGAAAAGAGCAAATACATACTATATTTTTTTTATTAGGCTATAATGTTTCATAATATAAAAAAGGAGTTACAATGGCAAAAGGAAAAGATGTTCAAAAGTCAGCTAAGACTGCACCTGCAAAATCATTAAAAGAGAAAAGAGCAGACAAAAAGATGAAAAAAGCTTCAAAATAATTTTTTAGTAGCTTTTTAGTCAAGGTAGAATATTTATTCTACCTTTTTTTATTTAACAACAAATATCAATATACAAAAGGAATATAATAATGAAAATAGCAGTTTTTTGTGGTTCAAGTAGTGGAAACAATATAGAATATACAAATGCTACAAAAGAGTTAGGAAAGTTTTTTGTAGAAAACAATATAGAAGTAGTTTATGGTGGTGGAAATGTTGGACTTATGGGAGTTATTGCTGACTCCGTAATGGAAAATGGTGAAAAAGTTTATGGTGTAATTCCTGAAAAACTTCAAGAAAAAGAGTTGGCTCATAAGGGTATAACAGAACTTCATATTGTATCAAATATGCACGAAAGAAAAGCTATGATGGCAGACATGGCAGATGCTTTTGTTGTACTTCCAGGTGGTGCTGGAACTTTAGAAGAGATATTTGAAGTTTGGACTTGGGCTCAACTTGGATTTCACAACAAACCTTGTGCTTTTTTAAATGTAAATGGGTTTTATGATAAACTGTTTGAGATGATTGAAGGTATGTGTGATGCTAAGTTTTTAAAACAAGAGTACTTAGATATGTTAATACAAACAGATAAACAAGAAGAACTTTTAAAAGCTATCAAAGAGTATGTTCCACCAAAAGATAAATGGTAGTAATATAAAAATAAGATTTTATTATAAAACTATATTACTCTATTAATCACTTTCTTCATTTATTAGTCTAGAATAACAAATTAAAAATAAGTGTTATGTAACGAAGGTGTCGAATGGAATTGAAAAAAACAATAAGTACAGGTGTCATATTTTTATGTTTTCTAATAGCTAGTATAGCAACATTGGGAAGTTTATTTTTTAGTGAAATAATGAACTTTATCCCATGTTCAATGTGTTGGTATCAGCGTATATTTATGTATCCACTAGTACTTATTTTTTTAGTTAATTTACTCTATCCTGATGATAAAGTTTTCAAATATGCAATAACGCTAGTTACTGTAGGATTACTCTTCTCAATATATCACAATCTCTTGATGTTTGATATTATTCCTGAGTCTATTGTACCTTGTGTAAGCGGTGTTCCTTGTTCTACGGAATATATAAATTGGTTTGGTTTTATTACTATTCCATTCTTATCTTTTATCGCATATTTTATGATCTTTATCTTATTAGTTTCACAAAAAGGAAAATAAATGAAAAATAAAAAAATAGTATTGTTTGCAAGTGGATTGTTACTTCTTGCTTTTATAATAGTAGCAAATTTTTATCAAAAAAGTATCGATACAAAAACGGAACAACTAGCTATAAACAATGAGGGAGCTCCATTTGTAAGGGAACATTCCCCATCCTTTGGAGAAAATAAAAACAAAGTAACTATTACAGAATTTTTAGATCCAGAATGTGAATCGTGTAGTGCATTTCATCCTGTTATAAAAGAAGTATTCAACGACTACAAAGTCGAAACTAAACTTGTGTATAGATACTTAGCAAATCATAACAATTCAAAATTTGCAGTAAAACTACTAGAAGCGGCTAGGCTTCAAAACAAATATAATGAAACACTTGAAATCATATTTAAGTATCAACCTCAATGGGCACAACACCACAACCCAATGCCTGAGTTATTATGGACATTTTTACCGCAAGCTGGTTTAGATATGGCAAAGTTAAGAGCTGATTTTGAAACTATAAATGTTGATACTATGTTACAATTAGATAGACAAGATGCTATACAGTTAGGTGTAACAGGAACACCCACTTTTTATGTAAATGGAAAAATACTAAAAGATTATACTAAAAAAGCACTTTATGATTTAGTAGAGTCTGAAATTTATAAATAGGAACTAAAATGAAAATCAAATTGATATACACTATTTTTATTGCACTTTTTTTTGTTTCTTGCGATTCAAAATCACAAAAAGCTCAAGAGGTACAAAGTGTAGATGTAAAGTATAAAAAAGAGATTAAAAAACTAGATACATATACCCTTACAACTACAAAAGGTGAAGAGATATCATTTGAACTTTCAAATGATGTCCTTTTTTCAAAGCAATTAAATGGGAAAAAAGTATTATTAAATTTTTGGGCACCTTGGTGTAAACCATGTATAAAAGAGATGCCATCTTTTGTAAAACTACAAGAGAAATATAAAGAAGATTTTATCATTATAGGTGTGTTATTTGACAAAAAAACAAGTTCTGAAGATTTGAATAAATTTTTAAAAAAGTATAAAGTGAACTTTCCAATTACTGTAGGGGAAGAAAACTATAAACTTGCAAAAGCGTTAGATGATGTGAAGATGATTCCTGAATCATTTTTATACACAAAAGATGGTCTTTTAATACAAAAATTTGTAGGTGAGATAAATCACAAAGTTTTAGAAAATTATATTATTGAAAAGTGATATTTCTATACTTATTTTAAGTCCTTATTTAAAGATATTTCTATATCATTAATGCATAAAAAACAAGGGTTATAAATGATTATAGATTATAAAGATATAAATGATTTAAATAGATATAAAATCATGTCAGATACAGTAGTTCCTCGTCCTATTGCATGGATAGTAACTGAAGACAATGGTGTAGTAAATGCTGCACCTTTCTCATATTTTGTACCACTTTCTTCAAATCCTCCTGTTGTCGTGGTTTCAATAGGACAAAAAGAAAAAGATGTACCAAAAGATTCTTTACACAACATTTTAAAACACAAAAAAGCAACTATTTGTTTTGTAAACAAAGACAACACAGAAGATGTAAAACTATGCTCTACTATGTTAGAAAAAGAAAAGAGTGAGATAGAAGAATACTCTATAGATGTACAAAGACCACTCGAAGATTTTCCCCCAATGATTAGCTCAACTCAAACAGCACTTTTTTGTGAGTTTTACCAAACAGTAGATTTACCTGGTGTTACTACTCCTGTTATATTAGAAGTAAAAAAACAGTATATCGAAGATGGTAGACTTGATGAAAGATCACATGTTCATGTTGATAACATAGGAAGAAGCGGAGCTTTTTTTAAAGCGATGGTGGATATATAAAAGGTATCTTTTTAAAGAACCTTTTATATTTTAAACAACTACTTGATGTAGTTTAGAGCATTGTGATAAAAGAATATCCATACCTGACATATCTTGCATGATATCTTCAAAAGAGTGAAAGTGAGCATCATATACATATACAAAAATTTCATCTCCTTTTTCTAAAAAGTTTGTTTTTCCAAAATCACTATATGCTGTAGCACCTGCTGCTATTAATAAACCTTTGTGCTTATCCAAATCTTTAATAAAAGGATTTATCTCTTCTAATGGTCCCATATCTTGCTGAGAGTTAAACTTCTCTATCATCCAATCTTTTAATTGACCAAAAAAGTACGAATATGACTTAACTGCACTTGTAGTTCCATAGTCTCTTAAAATGCCATCTCTTCTAATAAATGAAGCGATATGAAATTTACTCAATATTCCGTCTTCTTCAAAATTGTCTATCTCTATAAGGTCACTCGCTATACCTTTAGAACCTGCTCCCCAGTTCTTTTTAGTACTTAACTTATCTCCATTTTGAATTCTGTTTGAACAGTCATTAAAAGCACCAAAGTATTTTGGAATAATATCCAATAATTTTCCATCTTTAAATTCAAAATCACATACTAAAGCAACTTCTGCTTCAACTTGTAAGTGTTCTATATCATTGTGAGTTATCTCATCTGTACAAATTGGATATGTTCCTAGAAATGTTTCATTATTTGGAATGTAAAAAGGAAATAATCCTTTTGGTGCATCTTTTTCTTCTGTTTTGATCACTGCGAATTCATCTGCTTCACCAGCTTCACCTAAGTGGTTTGCAAAGTTACCAGCAACTCCGAAACCTAAATAATCTTTTAAATCATCTGCGTTTATATATTTTTTATTCATTTTGTTTACCTTCAAATTTTAATATTTGACAATAAGTTTATTTTTTTGTTGATTATTTTTTTGAGTGAGAATTTGTTTTTAGAAGTTTATAGGTAGTTAAATTTATATTGTCTTTAAAATCTACCTGGGGTATAAACTCTTCTCACTATGGTTGGCGACCTTGACGAGTAGTTTTTTACTATTCATTTTTTCTCCTTTGTTTTTTATGTGATAAGAAGAATACTCTTCTTATCTGAATTTTAGTTTAAAAATGTTGAATTAAATGTTAGAAATTATGAAAAAAATCTAGTTTTAACTTCTTCTTGTAATTTTCCACCTGATAAATGTGCTCTTTGAACAAGTTCCCAGAAATATCTGTATGTAGCTCTATCGTGTAACTCACCATCATATTGGATTGGTCCCCACTCAGCATCTTGAGCAGCTAAAAGAATATTTTGTGCGGCTTCTAGCTCTGTAAAGTCTGGTTTCATTGCATCAACAATTGCTTGTACTTGTGTTGGGTAAATTGACCACATTCTTAAGAATCCAAACTCATTTCTAGCTCTCTCAGCATCTTTATATGTTTGGTATGGGTTTTTAAGATCAAGTGTAACATTATGACAAGGGATCACACAATTTTGGATAGCAGCTTGAGCAACTTTAGCTTTAGCAGCACCAATTAATCTATGATCAAATTGTCCTGGACTTCTCATATTTGAAGCTGGAATTGCACCTTGGTAACCTGAAACAAAGTCCATTAATCCGAAATCTAAAACTTGTAACCATGGTAGCGTAGCTGTTTTTTCAACATCTTGTAATGCTCCATGAGTTTCTATTAAAATATGAATAGGAATCTCTCTTGAAATACCAGATTCTTTAGCCACTTTTTGTATATATTCAATTTGTGTTTTAGCTTCTTCATAAGAAGTTGATTTTGGTAAAGTGATATATGCAAGTTTTTCACCAGCACCTGGTACTAAAATATCAACATCTTGTCTCCAATCTGGGTGTGAGAAATCATGGATTCTTGTACCTGCCATTGCATAAGGGTTAGCATCAGAATTAACAACTCTAACAATCATCTCAGCGTGTTCAACCTCTTTACCTGTTTCAGCTCCATCTTCACAATCACAAGTGATATCAAAAACTGGTCCTAATTTTTTTTGCATCTCGAAACCTTTTAGGATTAGCTTTTCGCTTCCTGCAAAGTGCTCACAAGTTGGGATTATTGGTAAACTTTTTCCTGATTCAAATAGTGCTTCGTTTGGGTGTGTCATAATATTTCCTTTTGTTTATTTAATTTTTTATTTTTTCTTTGGTATAACTACTGTGTAATCTAAATCTAAAACTACATTTGGTAGGTATTTTCCATCTTCACCTTTTGGTGAACTAACTTCTGTTGGCGTGATATTTTTAAGACCAATTGTTCTTAATCTTAATAATGCAATATCATCTCTATTTTCAACTTCTATTTTCTCAACTACTTCACTATATGCATAGATAGTATCACCTGCATAAGTAGGGTTAGAATGAGCTCCAGAGTTAATAGCATAAATCCATTGTGCATTTTGTAATCCATTAAATGAAATACTTCTAGCAATAGAAATTACATGTCCACCATACATCAATCTTTCACCCATAGGTGTAGACTTCATCATGTGGTCATTGAAATGCACTTTTGCATTGTTTTGGTATAATTTTGTTGCAAGTGTATGATCACTGTTATCGATAGTGATACCTTCGATGTGATTTAATCTCTCACCTACTTCGTAATCTTCCCAGAAATACTCTCCACCAGTACTAGTAGTATCTACATTTTTTGCAACGGGAATTGATATTTCACTTGCAATTGGTGTTGTTTTTGCAAATGATGGAACATCATTTATACCTGACATCTCACCTTTATTTCTTTTATGAATCATAACCCATCTTATTAAGCTTAGAATCTCTAAACCATCTTGGTTATATCCAATAGAACGAACATAAACAACTCCACTTTTACCATTTGAGTTCTCTTTTAATCCAATAACTTCAGTAACTAAGTTTACAGTATCTCCAACAAAAACAGGATTAGGGAAACTTACTTCCGCATACCCTAAGTTAGCAATCGCATTTAAAGAAATATCTTGTACCGACTTACCAAAAGTAAGGTGGAACATCAATAAATCATCAAGAGGCTTTTTATCATATCCAAACTCTTGTGCTAAAACATCACTAGAATGTAAAGCAAATCTGCTTCCAGTGAAAGCTATGTATAAAGATACATCACCATCACTGATTGTTCTTGGAAGTGGATGGGCAATTTTTTGTCCGATTGTAAAATCTTCGAAAAAATTACCTGTATTAATTTTTGACATCACTACTCCTTACTTATTAAATAGGTTTTGACCTAATGATTTATATGTTTCATATAAAGCAATCATTTTCTTAGCCATTTTAATTTTTGAACCATCAACTAACATACTGTTATGCATGATTACTTCTTTACCCTCTTTTTTAGCAGCTTCATAAGCTTCAATCATCGCTTCATAATTTTCAACTTCAGATTGTTTTGGAGTAAAGATATCATTGATATATTCAATTTGGATTGGGTGAATCAGAGACTTACCATCAAATCCTAAATTAAATGCATCTTTTGTTGAATCTTCACAAGCAAACTCATCCATCACATCAAAATGTGGTCCATCAATCACTGTTCTACCGTATGCTTTAGCAGCAAGTGCAATTTGTGATAGGTAATTAAACATCGCTTTTGAACCTTTTTTGATATCAATTTGAAGTCTATTAGCTAATTTATTCGAACCAGCAACAACAACTTCAACTCTAGAAGATGCTGAACATATCTCTTGAATATTTAAAACTGACAATGGTGTTTCAATCATAATCATCAAAGTAATATCAGGACTTACTTCATCTATTAATTTAACAGCTTCAAGTACATCTTCTTTACAATCAATTTTAGAGAATAATAACGCATCAATCTCAATCTCTTTTGCAAGCTCTAAATCTTTTGCTAAATCTTCACTTCCTAAGTTATTTACTCTTAGAACTCTTTCAGATTCACCAAATTTAGCACCTTGATCTTTATAAACCTCTTTGATAGTAGCTCTTGCCACTTCTCTTTGATCTTCTAAAATAGCTTCCAAATCGAAAATCACAGAATCAGCTAAAACAGTTTTTGCTTTTTCTACATTGTGTTTATTGTAAGCAGGTACAAATAACATTGATCTTCTAGCTTTATATTCTACAATCTCTTCACCTGTTTCAACTGCGTGATATTGATCATGAAGTTGTTTAACAAGTTGTTTTCTTAATACTTTACCATTTTTAGTTCTTGGATAATCTTTCATACCAAAAATCATTTTTGGAGCTTTATATTTCGCTAAATTATCTTGAGAAAACTTTAATACTTCTTCCTCTTGCTCTTGAGTTAATTCATCGTGACCAATTACAGCAATTGCAACAAGAACTTTATCTTTACCGATTTCCAGTCCAAAAGCAACACAATCTGCAACTAAATCATGAGTTTTTACAACTCTTTCAATTTCATGTGGAGATACTCTAAATCCAAAAGTATTGATGATATCATCTTTTCTACCTATAAACCAGATATATCCATCTTCATCTCTTTTAGCATAATCACCTGTAAAGAAATATCCATCATGTTTAGCTTTTGCAGTTTCTTCTTCGAGTTGCCAATATTCTAAAAATAAACCTGGATCATCTTCACCAATAGAGATCATACCCTCTTCACCATTTTCAACTTCTTCTAAAGTATCTGGATCAAGTAATTTTACTGTGTGTCCAGGTTGAACAAACCCTGCACTTCCAGGTCGAATTGGGTTGTTTTTAGAGTGAGAGATATAGTAAGAACATTCACTCATACCAATTGCTTCAAAAATGTCTTGTTTAAATCTATCTTGCCATAAACCAATCATCTCATCTGATAAATGCTCACCCGCTGACATACAATATCGTAAAGATGGACAATCTTCAATTGTAAAATCAGTTTTTTGTACGATTTGTCTATAAATAGTTGGAACCCCAATAAAAATAGTACATTTATGTTTTTTGATTAATTCAATCCATGTACCAGCATCATTACCACCTTCATAAGCAATAACAGTATGACCGTTAAATAATGGATCCATTAAAGCAGAACCTAACACATAAGTCCAGTTAAATTTACCAGAGTGCATGATTCTGTCATTTTCTTTAAAGTCAAACCAATATTCAGTTGCTGGTGTTCTACCTACAAGTGATCTATGTGAGTGTAAAACACCTTTTGGATATCCTGTAGTTCCTGATGTATATACTAAATATGCAGGCTCTCCAGCTTTTGAATTATAATGATTTACAGTATCATCACCATCTTTTAAAATTGTATTTAAAGAATATACATTGATACCTTTAGTTTTTTGTAAACCTTCAACACTATCAATCCCTGCAACAATAATAGTTTTTAGGTTATCAATATTTTCTAAATATGGAAGTAAATTTTCATACATAGAAGCTGACAATACAATAGCACTTGCTTGAGAATCTTCAGCAAGATACTTTACTTCTGAACCACTTAAAAGTGTAGAAGTAGGAACAGCAATAATACCAGCTTTAATAGCACCAAAAAATGAGATTGGGTATGCCAATGAATTTTTAAGACATACTAATACTCTATCTCTTGGTTCAAGACCAATAGATGTTAAAAAGTTACATACTTTATCAGAGCTACTTGATAACTCTTTATATGTGATCTCATCTGTACCTAACTTATCATCTTCTATTATCATAGCAGTACTATTTTCTTTAGGTGTACCAACATGTTTTGATGTACAAGAAACACCGATGTTTAAAAACTCTGGTACTTCTATTTCAAATTGTGATTTTTCAGATTTCATATAACTCTCCTTCTTAGATTCGACCAAATGGCCAATTTTCTTTAAATGTATTCAGTGGCATTTTGTTTAATACCTCTAATGCAAAATTTCTATCTTCATCTTTTAAACTCTTTAATGCATACGCTCTTAAAATATTTTGTAAAGATTTACCAAACATTGGTGGATCTAACATCTCACCTTCGTATCTAATAGCACCGCTTAATAATGCATCAGCTTTGATAGCTTCTTTTAAGATTTTAACATCTTTTGCAATCTCATTTGGAGATGGTGTGAATGCCACTTTACATACATTGATATGATTTGGTGTAATTACTTGCTTTCCAGTAAGACCCATTGCTGTTTCTCTATTTGCATGTGAATACACATGTCTAGAAGCATCATCACCATGTAAATCTAACCATCTTCTAATATCTTTTTTCTCAACACAAGAATCAGGTAAAGAGTTAGGTGTAAGTAAAACTTCAACACCACCAATAACACCACAACCTTTAATTCTAGCTTCCATTGTAAGCATATTGAAAAATGTTTCTAACTCATCAATCCAACCTTGTGGAGTAATTTTATAAGCCATAGCCTTAGAGAAATCGTGAATACCAAATACTACATGATTAACTGTTGAATGACTCATAAGTTTATCTGCAATTTTCAGCGACTTTGGATGCTCAATAATTGGCTGAATAGTAACTTTACTACCAATAGAAACTAACCAAGAAGATAAATCTCTAATCTCAGCATCACCATACACTTCACCAGCTTTTGCTAAAACAATAACATCAATATATTTATGCACTTGTTTGATTAACAATAAATCTTCTTCATACTCTTTTGTTCTAAAAGGGTTGATTCTAAGTGCAATTTGAAAATCTCTTTCAGGAAACTTAGGAAGCTCTTCTAATAAAAGCTTTCTTGACATCTCTTTCATTCTACAACCATCTTCTAAATCAAATAATAGAGTATGCGCTTTTGTTTTGTAAGCATGCTTTTGTAATCTAAACTTAGCTTGTTCCATTGTTTCATAAGTTCCATCTAATGGATTAAATTTAATTGGTGGATAATATATTTGAATCCCTGGCCAGTATCCACCCAATACTGGAGTTAAGTCATCTTTTGATGTTAACTTTGATAAATCTACTATTGATGTCATCATAATTTGTCCTTTAACATATTTATAATTTTTTACATATTTTCAACTCTATATAGAAAAATTTTAATAATTTTTTTTATATAAAGATGATACTATTGCACACAATTTAAAGTGATTCTTTAAATCTGATACGGTATTAAATCACACATTATTTAAATAAAACTTAATATTCTTATACTAGTTTTATTTTTAAGTATTTTTTAAATAATCTTTAAAACACCGTTAACAAAGGCATTCTCAAGCTTTTTGATTTTGAGAGTTTCCGTATATGAAATCTTTTTTCTCAAAAGTTGCAGATAAGGAAAAAAGTTTCCAAATTATTTAGGAGTTAATTGTGGTAAATCGAAATAAATCTTTAACAAGGGGTCTTCAAGTCCTTAAAGAGATTATGAATAGTGAACAATCAATCAGTGCGAATGCATTATGTTTAAAACTTGAAATAGATAAAAGTACTATGTCTAGATTAATAACAACTTTGATAAATGAGGGATTTGTAAAATATGTAGAAAATACAAAAGAGATTATTTATGCAGATGTTGTTGGTAATTTGTCTAAAAGAAAACGAGAAGAGATGATTGTAAAACAATCGCAAAATCTATTAAATGAGATATTTTCACAAACAAATGAATGTAGTTATATCTCTGTTTATGATGAAGATATGATTATGCACCTAAACCAAGTCGACAACTCTAATCGAATTTTAAAAAATAGAGATAGTATAGGATTTCACTCACCCTTACATGCAACAGCTATGGGAAAAGTTATCCTAGCCTTTTCTGATGAATTAGATATATCTAAATTAACACTTGAAGAATATACTCACTCAACCATAACACATCCAAAACGATTACAGTTGGATCTACATACTATTAAAGAGATAGGTTATGCAATAGATGATGAGGAGTATGAATATGGACTAAGATCTGTAGCTGTTCCTTACTTCTCTAAATCAGGTGAGCTTATTGGTGCTTTAGGTGTTTCTGGACTTGCTGCTAGATTAGATGTGGAAAAACTACAAGAATTTTCTACTATTTTAATTGCATTAGCAAATAAACATAAATTTAATAGCATATAAAAAACTCTATTACTTGAATAAAGGATTATGATGAAAGAGAAAATATATTTAATACCAGGGCTTATGTGCAATGAAAGATTATGGGAACGGCTCATCCCTTATTTAGAAGATACTTATGAACTAGTACATGTTCCAATTCCTAATATTAGTGATTTTGACGAGATTATTACAATTTTAGATGATATATTTGATAAAGGAAAAATCAATCTTTTTGGTTTTTCGTTAGGTTCTTATATCTCATCTTATTACAGTATCAAATATCCACATAGAGTAAAACGACTTTTTTTAAATGCTGGAACACCTAGTAAAATGTCACCAAAAGAAGTTGAAAAAAGAAATAATGTTATTAATCTTATGAAAAATTTAGGTTTTAATGGATTGACCAAATCAAAAGTTATCTCTTTATTAGAAGAATCAAATCAATCAGATGAACAACTTATCACTCTGATACAAAATATGTATATAGACTTAGGAGAAACAGTTTATCTCTCTCAAATGAAAACAATAAATAATAGAATTTCATTAGAAAAAGACCTTATTAATTTAACCATTCCTATTCATTTTTATTATAGTACAGATGATAGGCTTTTTACTTATAGTTCGATTGAAAATTTCACTAGTGAACATACTCATATTAAGAAGATCTCTAGAGTTGGAACAAGTCATATGATTCCTCTTGAGTTTCCTAAAGAGTTAAGTCATCAAATACGAATGTGGATGGATAATGCTTAAAATAAAATACGATGAATTTGAAAAAGCAGTTGATACTTTAGGACTCATAGGACTTGAAAATAAAAGTAGTATTAAAACTCGATACTTAGAACTCTCTAAAAAATATCATCCGGATATGAAAGACGGTTCTGATGAAAAGTTTCAAGAGATTAACAAAGCATATAAACTTATACTCTCCTATGTTGATAATTTTAAATTCCGATTCACACAAGAAGAGTTTACTGACCAACACCCTTTCTCTGCTCCCTATACAGGAAAATGGCTTTATGGTGATAAAAGGCAATAATTATTGTATATATAGTATACAGTTTTTAGAAAACTTTATTCTCAATTAATTATATAATTATTTTCATATAACTAATGGAGAGTATTATGACAAATAAATTCATCAACTTTAAAGGGATAAAAGTAAAAAAAGAGCTTTATCCTATTATTAAACATATAGAAGATGTAGATAAATATAGAGAAGAGCTAGGTAGATTAAGCTCTTCTTGGGACAGTTTTGCTCTTCTTGGTCAACTTGGAGACATCAATATTGACATAGGAAAAACAAAAGATAATTTTTTAAATCTCACTTCAACACTGCTAAATCATTTGAGTGAACAAACAATAAAAAAAGTAACTCAAGAGATGAATTTTAAATCACAAGTCACTATTGATGTACTTATTCGAAACCTTTTTGAAAGAACAGCTGATATTGGATTTTTGGCAACGGATGATGATATTCGAAAGTTTATACAAAACTTTGTTTCAAACTACAACAAAGATAATGCTACTCAAAAAAAAGAGATTCAAAAACGCTTTCAAGAGTATGTTGCTAAATATTCTGTTTATTTTGATATCGTTTTAGCAAATACAAATGGGAAAATTTTAGCAAGATTAAATGATGATATTAAAGTTGATAAAATTGATACTGCTTATGTGCATGAAGTATTAAATTCAAGTGATGAATATGTAGAGTCATATCAAGATTTTAATTTTATACCACAATATAATGGAAACCTAGTGTACTCATATAAAGTAACAGAAACAAATGATCCAGATTCAGCAAATCTAGGAATACTATGTTTATGTTTTAAATTTAAAAATGAGATGAAAGATATATTTTCAAATTTACTCGACATTAGAAATAAAGAAGTTTTGATGATTTTAGATGACGATGGAACTGTGATTGCTTCAAGTAATAGAGATCATATTCGATTGGGTTCAAAACTACCAATTGTGATTGATGAAGATTTCAAAATTGTAACTTTTGCAGGTCGTGATTATGTAGCAAAAACATGTAAAACAAATGGTTATCAAGGCTTCAAAGGACTTAAATGGTACGGACATATTATGATACCATTAGAGTATGCATTTTTGAGTGATGATTTAGACAGTGAAGAAATCGACACAAATATTATTGAATCTATGATGCAAAATGAACAACATTTTTCAAAAGATTTAAAAGATGTATTTAATAAAAGTAAAACAATCCAAGAGAACCTCAGTCGTGTGATTTGGAATGGAAACATTGCACAAAGTAAACAAAACTCAAGCAATAGAAACTTTTCAAAATCTTTACTCAATGAAATTGGAGTAACAGGAATCAAAGCAAACTCATCGCTTTCAAATCTAAACCAAACCATCATCACATCTATTTTAAAAGATAGTGAATTTTTATCATCACTTGCAATCGATATTATGGATAGAAACCTTTATGAAAGAGCTAATGATTGTCGATGGTGGGCACTTACCTCATATTTTAAAGAGGTTTTAGATGATAAAGATTCTATAGTACATAAGAAAGAAAAAGTAACTTCTATCTTAAAATATATAAATGATCTGTACACAGTCTACACAAATCTACTCGTTTTTGATGATGAGGGAAAAGTTATTGCTGTATCAAATAGTAAAGATGAATACTTAGTTGGAAAACAACTCACAAATGAGTGGGTAAAAAATACTATGAATCTAAAAGACACTTCTAAATATTGTGTTTCTAAATTTGAGAAAACGAATCTTTATGATAATCAATCTACATATATCTACTGTAGTGCTATTCGTTCTATTAAAAATGAAAAAAAAGTTACAGGTGGAATCGCTGTAGTATTTGATGCAAAACCAGAATTTCACGCTATGTTAGATGATACACTTCCTCACAATACTGATGGTGAAAAAATCCCAGGAGTTTTCGCACTTTTTACAAATAAAGCAAAAAAAATCATCTCTTCAACAAATGAAACCTATGAAGTTGATGGATTTTTAGATTTAGATGACAAATTTTTCTCACTTGAAAATGGTCATAAAAAAAGTGAGATAATAGAGTTCAATAATAAATATTATGCAATAGGTGTTAAATGTTCAAAAGGATATAGAGAATATAAAAGTAGAGTTGATGATTATGAAAATGATATTCTTTGTTTTGTTTTTATTGAGATTGGAGATATCAATGTCTCAAGTCAACTTCTTTATAAACAAGATAATAAATTTACTAACCAGTCAACACTAAAACTGTTTGATGAAACATGTGTTGAGTTAGCAACATTTCATATAGGAAATAAATTTTTAGCAGTTGATGCAAAAAATGTAATAGAATCTATTGATATCGATTCTCTTGAAGAGTCAATTGATATGAACAAAGATAATCATTTTAAAGGGATGGTTTTGCATAAAGAACAACTCATCTCTGTTTTAGATATACGAGCATTTATCAATGATTCTTCAGAAGATAAAAATCTACACAACATTATTTTATTAGAATATGATACAGATAATATACAACATTGTGTTGGGATTATGGTTTCATCACTAGAAAATATATCTGTCGTGAAAAAGAATTCAATCCAACATATACAAAACCATTTTTTGGGTGGTGGTACTTTGATTGAAAGTGTTGTTGATATAACTGATTCAAATGATTCTCGTGTAGCAATGATATTAGATATTCAAAAAATTGATACAAACTTAACTGAAAAAATTTAAACTTCTTAAGACTAGAAAGATATTCAGTCGGTATAGTCTAGTCTTAACACGAATTATGGCACAATGCCATTTACTAAACTATACATAATAAAAAGAAAAAATATGAAAAAAAACACCAAACATCAAGAAGCAACAGCAGATAAATTTTTACCTACTACAAGAAAAGAGATGGATGCTCTTGGATGGGATCAATGTGATGTCATTTTAATAAGTGGAGATGCTTACATAGACAGTCCTTTTATCGGCGTTGCAGTTGTAGGAAGAATCCTACAAAAACTTGGATATAAGGTTGGGATGATAGGTCAACCTGATGTTAAAAGTGATATTGATATTAAAAGACTTGGTGAACCAAAACTTTATTGGGGAGTAAGTGGTGGAAGTATTGATAGTATGGTTTCAAACTACACTGCAACTAGAAAATTTAGAAACTCTGATGATTATACTCCAGGTGGGGTAAATAATAAACGACCAGATCGTGCTGTTTTAGTCTATACAAATCTTATTAGAAGATTTTTTAAAAATACTGTTCCTATTGTTTTAGGTGGGATTGAAGCTAGTTTAAGAAGAGTTACTCACTATGATTATTGGCAAAACAAACTAAAAAAACCAATTTTATTTGATAGTAAAGCAGATGTACTTGTATATGGTATGGGAGAAATTGCATTAAGAGAACTTACAGAAGCTATTGCAAAAGGGGAAGAGTACCGTGATATTCGTGGGATTTGTTATATTGCAAAAGAAACAAAAGAAGAATACCATCAACTCCCAACTTTTGATGAATGTATAACAGATAAAGAAAAATATATCGATCTTTTTGATCTTTTCTATGATAATAATGACCCAATAGCAGCTAAAGGATTAGCCCAAAAAGTTGATACTAGATATAATATACAAAATCCTCCATGTGACTATTTAAATGAACCTGAAATGGATGAGATATCTTCACTACCATTTACAAGAGAATTGCACCCATACCATAGACCCCAAGGAAAAGTAAAATGTTTGGAGACTATTAAATTTTCAATCATGACACATCAAGGGTGTTGGGGAGAGTGTAACTTTTGTGCTATTGGAGTACATCAAGGAAGAACAATCCGTACAAGAAGTGAAGATAACATAGTACAAGAAGCCAAAGATTTTAAAGAGTATAAAGACTTTAAAGGAATCATCTCAGATTTAGGTGGACCTACAGCAAATATGTATGGATATGAGTGTAACAAAAAACTCAAACTAGGAACCTGTGATCATCAAAGATGTGTTGATTCAAGACATTTATGTAAATCTATGAAAGTAGATCATGGTCGAATTATAGAGATGAATAAAAGGGTTCGTGAAATACCAGGAATAAGAAAAGCTTTTGTAGCTTCTGGTGTACGATACGATCTAATAACAGAAGATAAAAAACATGGTTATAACTATCTTAAATCAATGGTAAAAGATCATATTTCTGGTCAAATGAAAGTAGCCCCTGAACATACTGAACAACATATTCTTGACCTTATGGGAAAACCAGGGAAACAAACTTTAATTGACTTTAAAAAACTTTATGACAAATTAAATAGAGATATGGGTAAAAAACAGTTTTTAACTTATTATTTAATAGCTGCACATCCAGGTTGTGAAGAGAAAGATATGCATGAACTTAAAAGGTTCACTACAGATGAACTTAAAATGAATCCAGAACAAGCTCAAGTATTTATACCAACCCCTGGTACTTATTCTGCTGTGATGTATTATACAGAGATGGATCCAGTAACAAGAAAAAAAATCTTTGTAGAAAAAGATATCAAAAGAAAAGAGAAACAAAAAGAGATCGTGATCAAAAAAGAAGTTCGTCATAAAAGTGGATTTTCAAGCTAGCCAATAGCGATATTTTTAACTTTATTTGTTATAATCAGTCCAACAATAGATAATAAAAGGTAATAATATCAATGAAAAATTTAAAAATAAAATCAAAATTAATTTTACTATTTATTTTAATTAAAGTTATTCCTCTTCTATTGCTTTCTTATATTGCAATTGAAGGTGCTAAAAATCTTAACAACTATTTTAAAGAAAATACTGAAAATATTTTTCTAAAAAGTAAAGATATCATCTCAGCTACAGCTACAACAGCAATTTCAGATAGTATTCAAGCTCTCGACAAAAAAGCACAACTAAACCTTGAAAGACTCAGTTATGAGGTTGCCAATAATGTTGCAACTTTTTTATATGAAAGAGATAATGATTTACATTTTCTTGCTTCAATAAACTTAAATAATGATATATTACAAAAATTTCAACAAATAAAAACATCTCCAATTACAGTACATCCAGAATATATCTATAATGATAAACTAAACACTTGGGAACCAAAAGAAAAAGAAACACAAAATAAAGTATATAAGATTGCGAACCTTAAAGATAATCAAAAAGAGTTTAATAGTAATCATTCTCCAAAAATCAATTTTAAAAAGATTCCTCTATATAAAGAGATTCAAGTTATAGATTTAAAAGGTAATGAGATATATAAAACCTCTTCGATTAAAAATAAAAAAATTAATATAAAAAACCAATCCGAAACTTATTGTAAGGCAGAAAACTATTTTGATGATTTACAAAAACTCAAAAAAGGTGAAATTTATGTTTCAAATGTGATAGGAGAGTATGTACAAAGTGGTCTCATAGGAACATTTACAAAAGCAAAAGCAAAAAAGATGGGTATTGATTTTGATCCGTATACAAATGCCTATGCAGGAAAAGAAAATCCTGTGGGTAAAAGATTTGAGGGAATTATAAGATTTGCAACGCCTATTTATAAAAATAACAAAAAAATAGGTTATGTTGCTTTTGCCCTTGATCATAAGCATATTATGGAATTTACTGATAGTTTTAACCCTTTAGCTCAAAATACAAAACAAAATATAGCAGATGCAAGTAGTGGAAACTATGCTTTTATGTGGGATAATCAAGGGAGAAACATATCACATGCAAGAGACTACTTTATCATTGGATATGATAAAAACACAGGAGAACAAATACCAGGATGGGTAAGTGCAGATATAGCAGAAAAATTCAACAATAGTCAAGAAAAAAAGCTTAGTAATTTTCTTAAAGACTATCCAACTTTTGAAGAACAAAGTCTTCAAAAAAAACCAAACATAGCACAACTTAAAAAAGATCATCAAGTAGGACTTGATTGTCGTTACTTAAATTTTGCACCTCAATGTGAAGGATGGATGCAGCTTACTCAAAATGGAGGATATGGTTCATTTGTAATTTTTTGGAGTGGTGTGTGGAAGCTTACAACTGCAGCTTCAATACCTTATTATTCAGGACAATATGCCAATAGTAAAAGAGGATTTGGATTTGTAACTTTAGGTGCAAATGTTGATGAATTTCATTTAGCAGCAAATAAAACAAAAGAAAATGTCAATAATATTCTCGAAACACAAGTTGAAAATATGAAACAAGAGCTTGATGATAATAAATTTAAAATTATGGAATATATTGCTAACCTCAAAAAAGAGCTCATTGTTGTTACTTTTTTAATGATTATTTTAGTAATTGCAATTGCAATTTGGATGTCAAATATTGTTACAAATAAAATAAAAGAACTTTTAAAAGGGACAAAAGAGTATGTTAAACATAACTTTAACTATAGAATAGATGTCACTTCAACAGATGAAATAGGAGAACTTGAAAACTCATTTAATGATATGGCAGCTGAGATTAAAGAGCTCATTGATACACAAAATAACACAAATACGCTCTTAGATATAAAAGTACAAGAGGCAAATACTGCTTCAAAAGCAAAAAGCGATTTTTTAGCTTCTATGAGTCACGAAATCAGAACTCCACTTAATGCAATACTTGGATTCATAGGAATACTAAAAGTAGAAGAGACTGAAGAGAGAAAATTGAGATATTATAATATCATAGAAACCTCTGGAAATAATTTATTAACAATTATAAATGATATTTTAGATTTTAGTAAAATTGAATCAACAAAATTAAACCTTGATAATATTACTATTAATCTTTATACTGAACTCATTAAAATAACAAACCAATTTACAGAAAACACTAACAACAAAAATTTAAAATTTGTAACAAATATTTCAAAAAATACAGATAGAGAAGTATTGATTGATTTAGTTAAATTAACACAAGTATTAAACAATCTTTTATCAAATGCCATTAAATTTTCACATGAAAATGGAACAATTAAAATTGATATCAATTATAATGTAACAAATCATAAGTTATTTGTTTCTGTAGATAATGATGGAATTGAGATAGCAAAAGAGAAACAGGATCTTATATTTGAAGCTTTTAGTCAAGAAGACAATACTACAACACGAAAATTCGGTGGAACTGGACTAGGTTTAGCTATAACTAAACGCTTCGTTGAATTGATGAATGGAACATTACTCCTTGACAAAGAACGAAAAAATGGAGCAAGATTTTATTTTGAAATTACAGTAAAAGATAAACAACAAAAAATCAAGAATGGTAATGAAAAACCTGCTATAAATAAAGATCAAAACATAACAAATGTATCAAAACAAGAAGTAGAAATTCATGATATATCAGTTTTAATAGTAGAAGACAATCTTACAAATCAAATGTATATGAAAGCTTTAATGGATACATTATCTCTAAAATTTATGATTGCCAACAACGGTTTAGAAGCTGTGGAACTTTATGAAGTTGACAAATATGATATTATATTAATGGATGAAAATATGCCTCTGATGAGTGGAAGTGAAGCAACTGTTAAAATTCGAGATATTGAAAAAAGCACCAAATATCATACACCTATTATTGCACTTACTGCAAATGCATTAAAAGGTGACAGAGAAAAATTTATAAACATAGGAATGGATGACTATTTATCTAAACCAATTAGAAAAGAAGACTTAAAAAATATAATTTATAAATTTATAAAATAGACAAAAATGAGTACAATTGTATTTTGTCTATGCAAATATAATTATTATAAGTTAAATTAATCATATCTTCAATTCTTATACTATAAAATAAACCAAAATAATATATAGGAATAAAATAATGTTATACACATGTGGACATAAAATACCAGATAGTGATAGTATCATATCAGCTATTGCAATGGCATATCTAAAAAACAGTCTTGGAACTGAGGCAAAAGCTGTTAGACAAGGTGATGTTAACCCAGAAACTCAATTTATCTTAGAAAAATTTAATCTAGAAGCACCAGAGTTAAAAACATCATTTGCAGGTTGTGATCTTTTTATGACAGATTACAATAATTATACAGAAGCACCAGATGATTTAAAAGAAGCAAATATTATTGGTATTGTTGACCATCATAAACTAGGTGGTCTTGTTACATCAGCACCATTAGATTGTTGGATTAGAGCTGTAGGCTGTACAAATACAATTGTTAAAGAGATGTTTGACTATTATGAAGTAGAGATTCCTCAAAATATAGCTGGAGCAATGATGTGTGCTATTTTAAGTGACACAGTAATTTTCAAATCTCCTACATGTACAAAAATTGATACTAAAGTTACAAAACAATTAGCAAAAATAGCTGGTATTGAAGATTTTAAAGCGATTGGTCTAGAGATGTTTAAAGTGAAATCTCAAGTTGAGGGAGTTCCTTTTAGAGAGTTAGTAAAAAGAGATTTTAAAAATTTTGAGATGAACGGTAAAAAAGTAGGAATTGGTCAACTTGAAGTTGTAGATCTCACTATTTTTGATCCTATAAAAGATGATTTAATTGCTGATATCAAAAAACTAAAAGAGGAAGAAGGATATGAAACTGTACTTCTTATTTTAACTGATATTATGGCTATGGGATCACAAATTTTAGTTGCAAGTTCATCTGTAGATATCGTTGAAAAAGCATGGGATATAAAAGTTATAGATGATCAATTTTGGCTAAAAGGATGTCTTAGTCGTAAAAAACAAGTTATCCCATTTTTAGAGCCAGCTTACTCATAATGAAAACAACAGATAAATTTCTATATATTGATAAAGAAGCAGTTGCAACTCTAGCTATGGCAAGAGATGGTTTGCTAAAACCTGTAACAAACTTGATGAATCAAAAAGAATCAGAAGAGGTAAATATTACTGGAAAATATAAAGGGGAGATATTCCCTTTTCCATTTTTATTAGCCCCATCAGGAAAAAGAAACAACCATGTGTTACAAACATCAAAAAAAGGTGATATATTAAAATTTATTTGTGATAATAAAGAGATAGGACACATTATAGTTGATGAAATATTTCCCATAGATAAAGAAAATAGAGTAAAACAAATTTATGGTACAAATAGTAAAGAACACCCTGGTGCACATGATACTTCAAGTAGATTAGGTGATTTAGCTATTTGTGGAGATTATAAAATACAGTTTGATGATATAAAAGAACATAAACAACAAATAGATGAGATGGTTAAAAATACAGAAGCAAAAAACATCTCATCGATCATTTTAACAGGGAAACCATTTCATAGAGTTCATGAGCGATTAGTTCGTAGTGCTTTACAAAAATGTGATCTACTCATTATTTTATTAAGAAAACCATATAAAGATGATGAACTAAGCTTTGATGTTAGATTTAAAACAATACAACACTTTATAGATCATTTTATAGCAAAAGATCGAGTCCTTCTTCTCCCTTTAGAAAATACTTATATTTTTGGTGGAGTAAATGAATTAACACTCAATGCAATTGTTTCTAAAAATTATGGTGCAACAAAACTTTTGCTTGGTCAAAATCATACAGGATTGGGTGCTTATTGGGATCACAAAAAACTAATTTCTAGAGTTGATACATTAGAAAAAATAAATATTGGCATAGAGTTATTCAATGAGTTTGTTTATTGTGAGAAATGTACAACTTTAGTAAGCACAAATGCTTGTCCTCATGGAACTCATCATCATGTAAAATATGATAAAGATACACTTATGGAACTTTTTAGACTAGGAATTATTCCACCCTCTATTCTTATTCGAAAAGAGATATCTTCTATGATTTTATCAGATCTTTTTCCGGAAAGAAAAGAAAGATTGGAGAGAATCTATCAAAATATCACTACATCTTCTGGTGTTATAGATGTTTTTAAATGTGAAGACTTTTACGATGGATTAATGGATCTTTACCATACAACATCGTTAACATAAATACTTATGGAACCTTTATCTCTTTTTACTACAAATAAAGAGAGAAAATGGTTCTTTTCTTTAATTCTTTTAATATTTACCCTAAATGTCTCGTTTCACTATTTTAACTATCAAACATTCATAAAAAATGAAGTATTTGCTACGACAGGAACCATTGTAAACATATATTCAAAGAAAAACTATGATGTACTCAAAATAAATACAGATACTCTAACATTTTTCACATCCATACCTAAACAAAATACTTTAAAAAAATTTGATCAAATTCATAGTTATATTATTACAAAAAACATTGACTTTTTCTCATATCTCAAAGGTTTTTATACGAAAAGTTTTAACATACACAAAATCAGTACTACTCATATTTCAACAAAAGAGAGACTTTATAATCTTATTGCTTCACAGCATAAAAATTCAGAAATATCTTCGCTTTATGGAGCATTGTATCTAGCAACACCATTAGAAAGACAAACAAGAGAACTTTCTGGTAATCTTGGAATTTCACATCTCATAGCTATATAATCATTTTTAATACTATAGTACATTAAATATGCTATTATACTCTATATAACAATTAGTTTTATGTACTAGTATATTTTATAATTAAAGGATTAATATGAATTTTAAAGTTAAAAAGGCTATTAAAATTTTGAAAAACACTTCTTATATTTCTTATTTTGTATGTGATCCCTACATTCCTGTTTTCCACATTTGTAAATTTTTAGATATTAAAGGTAAAAATTCGCATAATACTCAAAAAACATATGCTTACATATTAGCTAATTGGTTAAATCACTTAGATACAAAACTAAATAAAAAATATTATGAAATTAATATTCAAGATATAAAGAAATATATAGAATATTTAATATTTTTTAATCAAAAAGGTCAATATATACTAACTCCTGAATTATGTTATAAAACATTAAAAGGGAAAGGCAATGTAATTGTTGAATTTTATATGTTTTTATTAAGTGAAGTTGATAGTAATGAAAATGCCTTAATTATATATAATAAAAATATGAAATATAATTATCCACTATCTTTTAATATTGAAAAACTAAAAAGTTCTACAGAAAATACATTAAATTTATTTTTAACACGCTATAAACGAGGTAGAAAAGAAAACTATATTATAGAGTATACTGATATTGAGATTGAAATAATTTCCTCAAATTTTTCATCTTTAAGAGATATAGTTATATTTAAATTAACATTATTTGGTTTTAGAATAGATGAAGTATTAAGTATATATTTAGAAGATTTTAACTTTCAAGAAAAGAATATAAAGCCATCAAGAAGTAAAACTAACAAACATAGAATAGTTGAAATATCATCTGAATTATCAATTTTAATTAATAATTATATACAGACTAATCGATTAGATGCAGTTTTCAATTCAGGTTATGATTCTCCTTACTTATTTGTCAATCACAAACAAGGAAAATATTGTGGCAAAGAGGTTTCATATCAAACATTTTATAAGTCTTTAAAGAGAGCAGCACAAAAAGCAGGTTTTGACACCACTAAAATTCGAACCCATTCAGGAAGAAGTACAAGCGTAATGAATGATTTAGAAAAGGGAATGCCCTACGAGATAATTAGACACAAGTATGGTTGGAATAATCCTATTTCAATCACACCATATATAGATGAACAAAGTAAAAAGTTAATGAAAAAAGCTTCTAAGTTTATATATAAGCAAAATAAAGGGCAACAATGAATATCAAATTTTCTGACACCCCTACCCTAGATAAGAATAGTATTTATGTTATTATAGAAAAACGAAAGTATTTACTTACCCTTAGACTCCAAACCAATTACAATTTAAAGAAAGACTACAACCAAGAACTCTTAAAAAATTTTATTAAAATATCACTAAATGAATTAGAATTACTAGAAAAAACACCGAAGGAAATTGTTAAAAAGCAAAATCACAATTTTTTTAACTTACACTCTTTTATAATGATTTCATATACATTATTTTATAACAAATTTCATCTTTATATTGTACACATGATCAAGCAGCACATAAAAACAAAGAACTACGATTTTTTAGACTTTAATTTAAGAAACCTAGATAAAAGATGGTTTTATATCGAAGAAAATACGAAAGATAGATTAACCGTAAAAGAAGAATTGGAAAAATTATTTCTAAATATTGTTTCAAAAGAAAAAAATGATACGCCTTATTATATCACTAAGAATGAGCACTACACTCCAGAAATTCATATTTGGGATATCAAATGTGAAAACTTATATTTTAAAGATATTAGATTTAACATTCCTAATAAAGAAGTTAGAGAGATTATTTATAATAAAGAAAAATTTGTAAAATTTTTTGATTCAATCAAATATTGTATGTTAAATAAAAAACCTTTTCTTAACATTACAAAGAGTGGTAACATTTTTATATTATTTATAGTGCTAGTATCTTTGCTATTTTTAAAAGAATTTCGTGAAGTTATAAAACATTTTGTTAATAAATTAATTAATTCTTTTGAAATAGTTACTGTGTTTAATCTTAAAATTATTTTATTTAATCAAACAAATAATAAAACACTTAACTATATATTATCCATACATAGAGAAGGTAACGCAAAAAAAAATCATTATAATAATAATCTATATAATCATTTTGCATCAGTTATACTTGATGAAGTTGAAAAAGGGTATCAGAGACAATACTTAGCAAAAAGAACTACTAATGAAAAACTATTAAAGCAAAATACTTTACTCTGGAAATACCAAAAAACTTCATCAAATAATAAAATAAATTTTAGTATTGTAAATTTTTCTAAATTTGGTAATATAGATTTTCTTAAAGAAATTAAATCTTATTATAAATGGATAATTTTAGCAGATAGAAATATTTCAAGTGTATTTTCATATTTGATAATTTTCATTGAATTTATTTTAGATGAAAAACAAATAAAGAACTTTAGTTCATTTGATATTACAAATAATGATATGAAAAAGTTTGCAATGTTATTGATTGCTGGAGAAAATAAGAATATTAAAAAACTTAAAATATCTACAAGAAGTAGTATATTTAATTGTTTAAAAAATATTTTTACATTTATTATTGAAAATGAGATTTCTTTAAAACATAATTTACCTAAATTGTTAAAAAACCCTTGCCATGGTATTGTATTTAATCGCATAGATGATCATACTGAAGCATATCAACCTTTACCAGAAGAGATATATTCGCAAATTCTTATCCATTCAAATGAATTAGAAACACCTATCAAAAATGCATTTATCGTATTATCTGCAACTGGTTTAAGGTGGAAAGAGCTGATTAATCTAAAAACGGACTGTTTGTTTAAAAAACAAAATACTTGGTATATAAAAGCTAAGGAATATAAAACTTTAAAGTTTAAGCGCAAAATGGGAAAGACTGAGTATAGAAATATTCCAATACATGATAACAATGTTCTTTTATCCATAAAAGAACAAATAAAATATCTTAATGATAATAATATTGATAGTGAAAAAATTTTCATGAGAAGAAATAAAACATTTACGAGTACGTCATATTCACTTATATCAGGTTCAAGTTATAATGAGTCTATAAATAACTTAATATTTCGTAATAATATTATTACAGATAATGGTATTTTGTGGAATTATACGTCTCATCAGATGCGAGTACGTATTGCTACATTAATGGCTGAGAATGGCTTTATTGCTGAGGAAATATCAGCATTTTTAAATCATGCGTCTACACAAACAATAAATAAGGCTTATGCATTTGTAAATAAAAAAAGACTATCTGAGCTAAATACAGATTTTTTTAAAAAACATTTTCAATATATAATTCCTAAAGACAAAATGAAAAAGTTAACTATTAAAGAAAGAAAAAGTTTATATGTAAAACTTTTTTTAAATTATAGACAAATGGAGTATGGTAAATGTATTATTCCTATGAGTGAAAATGATTGTGGTAAATTACAAATGTCAAAGAACTGTGCCTCTTGTCAATATTTAGTAACATCAAAAGACTATATTGTCCATTGGAAAAAATTTTTCAATAATCAAAAAACTCGTATTGAAAAATTAGAAAAGTTTTATCTTGATAATAATATTCAAAGAGAGGAGTACCAAGAATATATGGAATATGAAAGAGAAATATTTTTTCTAAAATCTTATGAAGAAGTGTTAATAAAAATTGGAGAATATAATGACTAGTGCACACTTAAAGTTTAACGATATTTCTAAGTCTAACTCTGAAGCATCTTCAGTTAAACAAAAAATAGAAGATATAAAATCTATACTGAAACTTTTATCAACAACCTCAGAATTTAATAATAATAGTTGGTTTTTTGACTTAAGAACAAAAGGGAAAAACTATTCAAAAGACAAATTTACTGTTTATTTTAAAAATATACCTATAGAATATAAAAATATTGTTAAACTACATGTTTTGGTTTTAGCACAAAAATCTATTTCAAATGCAACCGATTTTCCTTCAAAAGTTATTCATATATTTAATTTCTGCGAAAAAATGGGAATAGAAGTAAAAAATTTTGATTATAAACATTTTCAATTGCTGGAAGATTTTATCAATAATTTAAAACAAGAGAAGAAAGGAACACATTATCACTATGATACACGATATAAAATATGGAAATTCTCCATAACATTCTTTTCTACATTTAGTTGGTTAGATAACCTGCCCTACTTAGAAAACCTTCAAGGTAAAGTTAATCCAATTAAGAATTTTAATTATATAGACAGAAGAGAAGCTATTTCAGATGATACATTAGGTATATTAGATAAGTACTTTTATAATGATGAACATAGCTTACATTTAAAATTAGCATATTGGATAATGCGATTTTTTCCTCATAGAATAAGTGAAATATTAAATCTAGAGTTAGATTGTTTAAAAGATTTGAATGATGATTTTTCAATGATTTCAATTCCTATCTTTAAAAATAATGGTGGATATCGAAATCCAAAGCTAGAGACAGATTTATTGGATAAAAGAGATTCTCACCAAGTCTTTTTATTAAATTTAATAAAAAGTCAACAATTAGAAGTCAAAACAATTAGTAATATAAAAAATAAACCGTTAGATATGCTATTTCATTATGAAAATAAAAATAACATCTACCTTCTTACAAGAACCTATTTTAGCAAACTTTTTCGAAGAATATGTCAGAAATTAAATATTACAGAATCAATCACAGTTCATCAATTCAGAACAACGGGTATCACATTGAGAGCTGAGAATGGGTATACAGCAATACAATTAAAAGAACTATTACATACAACTATTGACAATGTTGCTACATACTCAAAACCAAGAAAGGAGCAAGTTCGGAAACTACAACGAAAATTTTTAAATGAAGAAGAAAAAAAAGTTTATTTTAATGGACGTATTATAAACTCTAAAAATACAATAATGGAAAAAAAAATTATTCAAAATCCATTGGCTCATAAACTACCGAATATGGGCTATTGTAGTTATGAAAATAATTGTGGTCAACATTATGATTGTTTAGATTGTAAATATTTATTACCTGATTATAATTTATTAGAGTATTATCAGGAAACTGCGTTAAATCAGTTAAAAAAAGCTGCTTATTGGGCAGAGAAAGAAAATAAGTTATTTGAGAAAGATAGTTTACATAGAGCAACCTTGTTTACTAAACTATATGAAAAAGTATTATTAGCAAAGGAAAATTAAATGTTACAAAAGAGAAAAGGAAATGCTGAAACATGTCATAAAATCAATAAAGAGAGAAAAGAGAAAACACTACAATCAATTCGAAATGCTGTTAAAGAATTAATTTCTTTTGGTTATAAACCATCAGTTAAACAAATTCAAAACTTAACAGGCTTATCTTACAGTGCATTTCAACTACCTCATATTAAAAACTTATTAATTGAATTAAAAATAGGAAAATATGGAGCTAAACAAACTACTAAAGAGTTAGAAAATATTAATATTGATGATTTCTTAGCATTAGAAAAAAAACATACAAAACAAAAAGAGCAAATTAAACTACAAAAAAAAACAATTAATAGCCTTTTGTCATCAGAAGAAAATTTAAAAAAAGAAAACGCTATCTTAAGAATGGAAATCTATACACTAAAATTATTTCAGGATATCAATACACCGTCTCAAAGAAATAGTAAAAACAATTAACAGAATGGAAATTGTAAAATAAACTGTGTAGTTTAATTGACATACTGATTAGACTACCAATATTAACTAGTTAATGTGTTGGTATTAAATCATTTATAGAAATATTTAAAATTCTTGATATTTTATATAAATGTTCTAAATTAAAATGTTTTTCTCTTGTAAAAAGTTCTGCAGATGATACTAAACTCACAGACTTATATCCCATTGCATATGATAATTCCAACTGAGTCATATTATTTTTTTCTCTGTACTCTTTTACTTTTTTCCCAATATTTATGTAAAGGTTATCAATTTCATCTTTATTAAACTTATTCTTCATTTAAAACCCACCATAGTATTATTAATAATTAAGTTTACTTTTTATAAAATATTTTTACAAACCACTATAGTGGGTTACAGGGGTTTTCAAATGTTTTTAAAAAAAAGTAAGATGATTGATTTGAATGAATATTCGCATAAAGAATTAGAAGCAAATGTTGAACATGTTATTAATACATATCATGATAATAAATTTAAAAATAAAATTTTCAAAGAATTAAATAAGATTGATGCAGCTTTATTTAAAATGAAAAATTCTGGCTTAAGTATAGAATACATTCGTCAATTTATAATAGATTATTTTGATTATAAAGTGGGAATTGCAACTTTATCAGAATATTATAAAGTTTATCATATTGATTTATTCAAATCAAAATAATGTTATGAAATATCACTCTAATCTAGATAATTACGAATCAAGTAACAATCAGTTTTTACACACGATACGTATGTTCCTAAAAGAAAAAAAATGCTGGATTAACTCAATAATAAATAATTCAGTTAATACCTAAACTTATTTAACACAATTATTGTATCTTATTTGGAAGCGTTAGAAATTTTGTGTCAGTCTGATAGAATTTATTCTAAAGGAATGACCTATAACTCAACAATTTAATTTAGTTGAGGCACTTGAACTCGTAAAAAAGGTGCCAGAATTAACGGCAAAGATGGAGTACTTGCTCAATTTTGTGGAGAGATTGAATGAAACTTTAAATATATAATTTAATACTCACTTTTTTTGTTCCATAATTCTTTATGATTTGTAGAACTTTGTAATTTCCACCTTTTGAACAATTTGTGGGACTTGAAAACTAATATGAGAACTTCGTGTTCCAAAACCTAGAGTTTATGAAAAAACATAAAAAGGTAACATTTACACATGCAGAAAAGACAATTTTAACTACGAATATTGAAATGTTCATGAAATCAGTTGAAGAAGAATTAAAAAAATATGACATAAATACATTTAAAATACTCCAAAAAAATATCGAAATACGAAACCAAAAACTTATACTTTGCCAATTGAAGTTGATGAGAAGTTGGATTGAATATAATAATATTATATTCATAAGTTTTATAGTTAAAAATCTAATAAAGCTATTTTTTACCATTAAAACATCCATTATATAAACTAATCATATTTCTAAATAAATTCAGAGCTTAAAATAATTTAAAAAAAGTTATAATAATAACATTGAATATATTATTATTTTTATAGAAAATAAAGTATCAAATAAAATTAATAAATGTGTAACCTAATATTGGAGAATAAATGTCATTTTTAATACATAAAATATCATTTGATAAAAATAATGCAAGTAGAGAATTACAATATTTTGAAAACAAGACAAATAAGAATACTATATTTTCAATAATAATTGGTGCCAATGGGACAGGTAAAAGTTTATTATTATCCAAAATTATAGATATATTTAAAGATATTGAAGAAAAAAAGAATATTAGTAAATCTAGAACTAAAACTAGTCTAAAATATTATTATATTAAATATCAAATTAATGATAATATTTTTGTTATAGAAAAAAATGAATCTAAATATAATGTTTCCCTAGAAGATGTAGAAATACCACAATCAATATTAGCATTGTCATTTTTACCTGAAGATAAATTTACCTTTCAATCTCAAGATGATAATGAAAATAGTACATATAAATATTTAGGTATTAGGAATACTGGAAATGCAGTATTTAGTGGTGCGGTCAATAAAAAAATCAACACATTACTATTTCAAAATCTAAGTGACAAAATATTTTGTCAAAAAATAGTCGATACTTTTGATTTACTAGGATACAAACCAAAGATGGAAATGAAGTTTGAGTATAAATTAAAAAGACTTGTTATGCAAAGTATTACAAAAAAAACAATTGACAGTAAAATTAATAAATTAAAAGAAACAAAATTTAATAATACCAGATTACTAGATATAACTGAAGATGACAAGGATAATATAGTTACATATGTTAAGAAAATAAAGAAGATAAGGGGGATTGAATCAAAGAGTAAAGTCTTTAGTAAATTCACCATAGATTTTACAAACTCTATTGAGATTTATGAAGAATATAAGATTGTACGGAATATGGTACTATTGGAATTATTGAGTCCCCCCGTATTTCAATTAGAGCAAAAATCTAATCAATTAGGATTTGAAAGCTTAAGTTCAGGAGAAAAAAATCTATTATTTATTACATTAAATATACTTGCTAATGCAAAGAATAATTCTCTTATATTAATAGATGAGCCAGAAGTTAGTTTGCATCCTAATTGGCAAATAAAATATAATGTGCACATTAAAAAAATATTATCTGGATTTAATAATATTCATGTCATTATAGCAACACATTCCCATTTTATAGTCTCAGGGTTAGAAAAAGAAGAAGCAAATATATTTACAATACATAAAGATAAATCTATAGAAAAAATTGAAGATGATATTTACAGTTGGTCATCTGAGAACTTGTTATATAATATTTTTAATGTTAGAACAGTAAGTAATTATTATATGAAAGCAGATTTGAATAACTTATTGAAACTTGTAGCTAACAATGGTTCAATAGATGAAATAACTGAATTATTTACAAAATTAAAAAAATATACTTATCATAAAGACGATCCATTAACTAATGTGTTAAATACGGTTGATGTCTATATTAGTAATAGATGTAAATAACGATGTTAAATCTTAATACTTTTCTTTCCTTTACTCCAACACAACAAGTGTATATTAATGGGGTACCTAAAGTAAAAGAATCATGGGATATAGAATGTGCTGATATGAAAAGAGTCAAAAGGTATATGAAAGAAGAATTATGGACTATACAGGATGGGAAATGTGCTTATTGCTTATCTCCACTTAATCCTACAGTAAGGAATGAAGGTGATTTACCATTAGATGGAGATAGAGAACATATTGTTCCAAAATCTATTCATCCAACTTTTATATTTGAACCATTAAATTTTGTCTTAGCTTGTATTACATGTAATAGAACATTAAAAAAAGATGTTGATACAATAAAAGTATTCAATACAGATTATCAAAATTGTGAATTTAAGATAATTCATCCTATACTAGACAATGTTGATGAACATATTGGTTTTGACAAAGGGATAATTACTTTTCTATCTTTAGAAAAAGGGAAATGGACTGATGAACTTTTTCACTTGTCAAATGATTATTATACAAAACAAAGAGTTCAAGCATATATAGTCTCTCTAATGGAAGATGATGTAAATAATATTTTAAATAATCCATTTGGCGTTACGAATATATAGAAAGAGTAGTTTTTTAATTTAAATTTGCAGCCTAAAAACAGGTAGGTAAACCTTAAAAGTATAAATTTATAGAGATAATAATCTAGTGAATTAATTTTAAGGATTTAGATTATGACAATATTAGATTTAAAAGTATCTTAGTAAAATAACAAGTTCAACAACCTGTACTTATTGAACATGCTCCAAATCTCAAGTCTTTTTGGAAAAAGCTATTTTTTACTAAAAACTGCTCCAAAAGTAAGAGATTCTGGAACTTGTTTTAAAACTTATCTTTTAGTGTCTTGTTTTCTGTTGACAGATCAATTGTTTAATTGTCAATTTTTTTACTTTTTACCTATACTTTTATAATTCAGATATTTTTTCAAGTAATTTATGAGAATCAAATTCAAAAGTTTTAAATGTTAAATTATGTTTACCTATTTTAATTTTTTCTTCAATTGGAATAGCTGAATCTAATACCATTTTATGAAAAGTACTTTTTTCAAGGAAATTATAAATATCTTTTTCACATATTACATCATTTTCCCATAAACTAATTTTTTCTTTTTTGTCATTAACTTGTATATTAATTTTACCGTCAGATAAAAAGTTGATAAGTTCATAACTAGACCTAACATGATGTTCTCCATTAGTGTAGCCATTGAACATCCTATTACCTAATACTACACATGTTACTATTTTGAAATCATCTTGAATATTCCACTTAAATCTAGTATTTAAATATTCAATGAATCTTTTGTCATTAAGTGCAGCTTTACATTTGTCTAGTTGAGAAAGTGCTTTTTTTAAGTTTCCTTCATATGTACTTCGAAGCTCATGTAGTCCCGCAGGATGTATAGTATTCTTTGCTTCAAAAACATATATAGTATTATCAATATATGCAATTACATCAAAGTCTCCTACATATCCAAACTGATTAAATTTTACTTCTTCATCAACATAATCAAAATTTTTTTTCATAATATTTTTTATAACTTTACTAATAAAGTCGATTTCTTTTTCATTTTGTGGTCTTATATTATTTTTAAAAAGGGAGTTTCTAAATAAATTGGAACTACTCATAATATTCATTGGGAAATAATATTCAAAATATTTAAGAAGAGGTGTATACTGTAAATCTAATTTGTCATTCTTTTCTGAGTTTTCTAATCCCCAAGAATAACCATCAATAAATTCTTTTGTTTTTTCTTCTCCAATAATTTGAGTATAAATAAATTGTAAGTCTTTTAAACTAAATACTTTAATCCAAGAATTATAAATTATTTGTTCATTTTCAGGGTTTTTATCAAGTTTTGAGCATAAAAAATTTGAATTTATATTTGCTATAATTCTATTTATTCTTTGAACCAACATTAAATCTTTTAATGTTAAAGAGTCTGAAATTTTAAAATTTAGAATTTCTTCGCTAGTCCATCCTAAAAAATATTCTTTTCTTATTTCATTTAATTCATGTACTTCTTCTTCAAAAAAATATTCTTGATTAATATAGTCTTTAAACTCATCAAAAAGAGGAAAGTTAAGAATATAACGCTCAAAAGGCTCTTTTTTTAATTCAAATAATGTATCAGATTCTTCTAGAAATGCTTCTGTTAGAGCCTTTAAAGATAAAATATTATCTATTTCTTCTTGATTTAGATATTGATTTAGTCTTTGGAAATTTGAATGTCGATAGCCATATTGTCTTGATTTTTCTAATAGAGTATCTTCACTATAAATTACTAAATTCTTTTGTTCTATAATACACTTATAATTAAAGTTATCTATTATTTTTTCTGCATTTTGAAACCCCTTTATTAACACAGTATCATATATTAGATGATTTATTTTTTTGTAATTAAATTTTTTTAGTTCTGAAAAGGTTTTATTTGAAATAATGTGTCTACTATTAATTTTGTAGTCTAATTGAATTAAGAATGAACAGCATTCAGATAAATCCTCTACTCCTAAATCAAATAACTCATTTTTTTTTATACCTTTATAGAAACCCATATCCGTAATGTATAATAAATCTCTAACTAAGGTTTGACCATATCCTTTAATTTTTTGTTTAATTTTTTGTGATACATGGTATATGTCTTTAGACGCAAAAGCAAGATTTCTTTTTGATTGATAATAGTTTATATCTACTTGGTATAAAGAAATTTTGCTTTTGTTTTTCAATAAAAAATCTAATAGTCTAATTTTAAATTGATTTTTCGAATTTATATCTAAAGAAAAAAGATTTTTTCTTTTTAATGATTCTAATGTTTTTTCTTTTTTTTCAATATATTTAATTAGAATATAGTTTATTACATGATTGAAGTTCTCTTTTTCCAATTCTACTTCTATGTTAATTTTAGAGAGTAGAGTTTCACATTCTTTTTTTGTAAGTCTTTTAACCTCGTCATAGTCATTTATTAGATCCTTATTAACATTTAACTCTTCATTCATTATTCTAACTCCTAATAGTTGTACCATATTTATTTGTTGAATTATTATTTTTTAGATAAGATTATACAAAAACGATATTAAAGTAGTAATTTTATTATATTTATTATTATTTTAATATTAGAACTATAAAATATTTTTGATAAAATAAATAAACTTGTTATTAGGTAGGAAAATGAATAAAGTATTTGATGAACTTAGAGAATTATATAATGAAAAAGAACAAAATAATTTAGTAGTTTTTATTGGAGCAGGTATTTCAGAAAACTATGCTGAAATTAAGAATGATAAATCTTTTCCTTCATGGAAAAAACTTATTGATGAAATTAAAATAGGTAATAATAGTACAGATGACTTTCTTAAAAGTGCTCAAATATATGAAGACAATTATTCAAAAGAAGCATTAGTAGCAAAAGTAAAAGAGTTATTTCCAAAAGAATATAATTGTCATGATATACACAAACTTATATATGAAATTGAACCTGCACATATTATAACAACTAATTATGATGATTTACTAGAAAAAGCAATGAGAGCAAAAAACCTTGATAATAAGTTTCATGTAGTTGACACCGATGCTCAAATACCATTATCAAAATCAAAACATAATTTACTAGTTAAAGCTCATGGCGATTTAAACAGAACAAATATTGTATTAACAGAACAAGATTATAATAACTATGAAAAAAACTTTCCTTTGATTTTATCTTTTATCAGATATGTCTTTAGTAAATATAAAGTTTTATTCTTAGGATTTAGTTTATCAGACCCAAATTTCAATAAAATACTATATTGGGTTAAAAATATTTTAGAAGAAAACACTATTAAACATACTGTTATATTACATAGTGATATCTCAAAAAGTGAAAAAATTCATTTTGAAAAAAAATCTGTAAATGTTATAACACAATCTGATATAAGTTTAGAATTAACTAATGAAAAAAAAGATAACTATTTAAAATTGGCATTAAATTTTATTAAATATGGTTATCCATCACATAGTTTTTTAATAGAGAAAAGATTAGATATATTGAAAGACAATTTAAAAGAGTTAGAAAACTTTAATTATTTACTACCTAGCATTGCTAACACCCTTATACTTAATACAAATTTAGAATTTAGATATGAAGAGAATGCTGAAAAGTATAATGATTTTAATAAAAAAATGGAAAAACACTATCCTTGGTCTGCAAATATAATTGGAATAGATAACTCAATTAACAATAATCATTTTAATTTTTATATAACTTGTGAAGATAAAGATAAATTAAAAAAATTAGAATATAGACACTTATTAAATCTTTCTAAACTATTTATCTACTCAAATATATCATCTATTGGTTCTTACGGTGAAATAGATGTACTTGATTTATTAAAAGAAGAAGATAAGAACAACCTTAATAGTTATTTGACTTATATATATACTACTGAGAGAGGGAAAGGTAGTAGTTTTAACGATAAAGATAAATCTTTTGAAAATAAAAGTCTTTTCTATAAAAGTTTAATATTCAAAGAAGAAGATTTCTTCTCTGACTATATTTTAGGTAATAAAGAAGAAAGTTATAAAAAATGTAAAAATACTAAATATGATTCTACTATAAAAAAATATCTTACTTTTTATAGATTACATTTTTTATTCAATAATAGAAGAATTAATGACTTCGAAGAATTAGATTCAGATTCTTTTCTTGTATATGAGGATTTGTTTAATACATTGAATAAGTTTCAACAGAAAATCCTTACTCCAATTCATAAGTTGAAATTTATAGAGGATTATTTTCATTTTATATCTGATTTTGAGCATATGTATAAAAAATTTTTAGAAAAAAATAAATATACTCGTGAGCTTGGAGGATGGACTACTCCTCAAAGGTATAGTTTTTCTCTTTATATTAATTATTCAAGACTTTTAAAATTTATTATATTAAATAAATTACCTATTTTACATCATGAGAGTGTTCAAAAGATTATACATAAATCAAATATTGTTTACTTAGATATTTTTTTTAATCCTCAAAAAGGAGAAGAAGGTTTTACAAATTGGTATTTGTTAGGTTTTTTATTTGACAATAATACAGAAGATTTTAGGAGTAAGGTAATAGAAATTCATCTTAAATATTTAGATTCAAGTAATATCATAAATTTTGATAAGAATTATATCAAAGAACTTTTATCTCATGTAATAAAATTTAATAAGAATAGTGCAGTTTGTAAAACAATAAATCTTTTTTATATTTTATCACTAACTACAAAAAATGAAGAGAATTTTTTATTTATACTAAATATTTATTATCAGGCTATTCAGCATGAAATTGAAAATATTGAAGTCTTTGCAGAATCTATTCATATTGGATATGTTAACTATACAAAACATAATGAATTGTCTGAAAATGTAAAAAATAAGCTTGTCAAAATATTCAATTTATATATAAAATTTAAGTTAGATATGAAAATAAAAGGTATAAATGATGATAAATTCTCGTATTTTATATTTTCAATAGATAGAAAGATAAAAGGTAGAGATAAAGAAGTATTAAATATTTTAAATTCTGAAATTGAAGATATTCAATGTAAAAACTTATCTGCTTTTATTTATTTATTAAAACAACTTGGGTACAAAAAAAAGGATATAAAAAGAAATATAATTAAACGAATAAAAAATAAATTTAATAAGGACTTTTATGCTGATCAAGTAGACCCTAGAGATAAGTGTCCTAATCAAATTGAGAATAGTATTATTCGATTAGCTATTGAATACTCTATTGATTTAGGCATAAAAGATATAGAAGAACATTATACTCAAAAATTATTAGCTAATTTACAAGAAAAAGGTGGAATTAGTTCTATTGTGAGTGATTCAATTGGATGGTTGATTTTTTTAATAGATAATAAACTAAGTAGTAAAAAGTTTTATAAATCAATTAACAGCAAGAAGCTTAAAAATAAACTATTAATACAATTATCTCCTTTATTGGAGTCATCAGACAAATTATTCTTATGGGGGAATAGTCAAAGAAACCTTATTATTAACTTTTTAATAAAAACAAATAATATAAAGATTATATTAAATTCAATAAACAAAGTTTCAGAAAAAGATAAAATTCCTTGTAAAGATATTTTTATTTCTATATTTGAAGAACAATTAAACATAGGTAATTACAAGAAAGACTTAATTAAATTATCTTCTAGGTTTTATCAAATATCTAAAGATAAAAACTTTTTAATGATAACTCATATTCTGTCAATAAAAAAGGATATTGATAGTAAGAATTTAAAATTGACAATACTAAATATATTAAAAGATACTAAAAAAGACATATAAGGATAGACTTCAATTAAATTTTGGAGGTACAACAGTGTGTAAAACTTGTCTTAAAGATAAACTATAAAAACAAGTTCAACATCCTGTACTTTTTGGCGAATGTTCCCAAAGTAAGAGGTTGTTGATTAGTAATTGTCTAGTTTAGAGGAGTTATGATATATCACTTGTTTTATCATTAAAAGACAATTATTGCTAAAACAATTTTTATATTAATCAAGATGAAAAGAAGAAAATATTTCATATGCTATAATAAGCTAAATATTAAGGATTATTCCTCTTATTTGCTACTTAAGGGTTATCAAAATGTACAAAAAAGTAATACATGCATTAGGACAGATAGATTATAAACTGTATAATGTCTTACTATTATTTGGCTTACTACCTGATCCGGCTACACTAATTCATACTTAGAATTTAAAGAAATTCTGAGCTAAAATTGGAATGACCCCAATATTGTAGACATTAAATAATTCAGTTAATACCTAAACTGATTTAACAGAATTATTGTATTTTTTTTCAAATTCATTTGGACTTATATATCCCAAATAACTATATTTTCTCTTTGAATTATAAAACATTTCAATATATTCAATTTGGAGATGTCAAGCGAAGTCTAAAACTGAGCAGGTAAAAGTTGAAAAATGTTACACTTTGAAACTTAAACCAACTGTTAAATTTACTTAGTTTTTTTCAATATTTTCTGTTGAATTATCATTATTCTTAAATAAATCTAAACCTAACTGTCCCATCTCTTTTTTTTCTTTTAGTCTATAGCTATCTCCTTGTATATTTATAATATGAGAATGATGTAATACTCTATCAAGAATAGCTGTAGTTACAATTTTATCTCCACCAAATACTTGTTTCCATTTACTAAATACAAGATTAGATATTAGTATAGTAGAACCCTTCTCATAGCGTTTAGAGATGATTTGGAAGAAGTGATTGGATTCCTCTTTTGACATATTAAAGTAGCCTATCTCATCTATTATCAGAACTGATGGATTCAGCACTGACTTTAGAAAGTTGTCATACTTTTTATCCCTTTTTGCAGCAACTGCATTTGCCAATAACTCTTGAGTTGTTGTAAACTTTACTTTGTATCTATTTTGTACTGCTTTATATGCAAGTGCAATAGCTAGATGAGTTTTACCAACACCTGATTGACCAAGTAGTATAATATTCTCATTTCGTTTAATAAATTGTAATGATGCAAGTTCATTTATTTGTTTAGAATTTACACCAACTGTGAAGTTGTAATCAAACTCATCAAGTGTTTTAATAGAAGGGAAACCAGCGAACTTTGTCAATGTTTTCTTTGAATTAACTAAACGATTATTTACTTCTATTTGTAATACCTCGTTTAAGAACTGTGCATAGGTCCACTCCTCTTTAGAAGCAGTTGAACTAAGCGTATGATATTGTTCTGGTACTGTACTTAATTTTAATTCAGTGCATAATATTTTTATATTTTCATCTAGTTTCATATTTATACTCCCATTAAATATACATTTGATGTTGCATACAATAAAGGTGGCACTATAAATGCTGTTGATAGTATCAAATCATCATATCCTTGTAGATCTCTATGTGGTATAGTAATAACACTAACAGGTACATTTGTATTGATAATTGAGTTATCTTTTACTACAATATCATTAATACTTCTAGGGTGAATTCCATTGTAAGGTTTTGGTAGGCTTAACAAATGAGGATGTTCTTCCTGAAGTAGCTTCATAGGTTGTTGTAATGTTGTACTATGAATCCGGACATTAGCTTGATTATCAAGCCATTTTAACACTTCATTATTTGCACCCCAAGGGCATTTCCTCGTTACACTCACAGCACATTATCAATATTCATCTCATAATTTTTCATTGTAAGTTTTACTCTAAGTCCATTATGAAAACTATATCGTAAATAGTGATTAAATCTTTCTACTTTCCCTTTTGTTTTAGCACGATATGGCTTACATACTTTTATTTTAAATCCACAATGTTTTGCAAAATCTTCAAACATTGCATTGAGTTTATGTTTGCCATACCCATATTGATTCCGTTTAATGATCACTGTTATTCATTTATAAAAAATATACATTTAGTATATTTTGTTAACACTCTTATTGTCATAAAGACCATGCTCAGGAACGCCACCAAAGTATTTAAAAGCATTAAGATGACATTGTATTAATGTATCTATTTTTTCATTAGTAACATACTGTACAAATGAAGCTCTACTATATCCCATCGTTGCAACAAATGCAGATAGATTATCTTTTGGAAACTCTACCCAATCTACTTGCATTTGTTTTCCAGGTTCTGTTTCAAATCGTACTAGTTCTTCCTCTTTCGCTCGTTCTCTTAATTCATGTTTTTGCATAACAGTTTGAAGCCATCGTAAACTCCCACTGTACCCTTGTATTTTTATATCTTCAAATATCACTGTTGTAGGTATATGAACACCTTCTTTTTTAGCTGTTTGTAACATCTTTGCAATATGTGGAAGATATGGATCAACTGAAGTTTCTACTGGCGTTTTTACAATAAGTGGAATATATCCATCAGGTTTCTTTGCATATCTGGCAACAGTATTTCTACTAATACAGAGCTTCCTTGCAACTGCACTTTTGCTCATACCTTCTTTTAAAAATTTCTTTATCATTTTTACATCACCTTTTTTTAACACTAATCCTCCTCCATTTAAAATGAAAATGGAGTTTATCTAAATTAGTTATATTATTTAAGGTTTAAAATTCAAAAGTGACTTCCAAATCTAAAACTTTCCTGCTCATTTTAGCAGTTCGTCTGACAATACGTCCATAAGATAATTTTAGTCCATTTAATTAGTATTATGTTCTTTGAATAATTATTAATATTTTATAAAAATGACGTACAATTACTAGTGCGTAAAAAGATAGTTATTAAGGTGTTTATTCGTAGTGAAGTTTAAGAAAGGTTTAATAAGAAATTCAATTTCAGGATTTCATTTAGGTGTTATGAGTTTTGTTTTATACTTTTTTATCTATTTAATTTATAATAAAATACATCAAAAGTATATACCTTATAGAAACAAGAGATTTGATACAATGATTTTCATTGTTATGATTTTATTCATCTATTTATTATTTTTAGATTCTCCACCATCTTTGCTTCGAGCTTTTTTTATGTTTGTGTTTGCATTATATTTATTGCGAAATAATATAAAAGTTCTTTCATTTGAAACACTCTTTCTTATTACGATAACTATTGTTGCTTTTTTTCCAAAACTACTATTCTCTTTATCTCTGTGGTTTAGTATATCTGGAGTTTTTTATATATTTTTATTTATACATTATTTTAAAAATTTGAACAAATATCTACAAATACTTTTTTTTAATTTTTGGATATATTTTGCTATGAATCCAATCACACATTATTTTTTTGGTGTATTATCCTTCGAGCAGCTTTTTTCTCCATTACTCACATTACTTTTTAGTATATTTTATCCATTAAGTGTTTTATTACATATTTTTAACATTGGATATTTATTTGATGATTTACTACAGTATTTATTAGATTTGAACATCTATACACAAGAAGTTTTTACACCTACTTGGTTGTTTTATACTTTTATAATATTAAGTTTATTTTCTACATTAAATACAAGAGGATTTATTGTACTTAATATTATAATAGTTGCTTTTAATTTATGGTTATTTCATTTTATTTTTTAAAAATATATATTTATTAGGATCAAGTGTGTCAAAAAAAGAAACTAATTCTTTGTTGTTACTTTTAACAGCTAACATATAATTGTCATTTGAAATATTTGCACCCTCTTCAACTAAAAGCTTAGCTATAGCTGTATGTTTATTTTTGATTGCATAATCTAATGCTGTAAAATCTGCAAAGTCTTTTGCATTTACCCTTGCACCATAATCTAAAAGAATTTTCACAACTTTTATATCACCTTTTTCTACAAAACTCATCAATAATGTAAAATTATTTTTATCTTTTGTATTAACATCTGCACCAGATTTTAATAACTCTTCTATTTCATTCATCTATAAATGCTCTCTTTTTGAAAAATTTGTTTATTTGGGTCGAAGGTATCAAAATATTTAACAATCTGTTTATAATTGTTTTCTAAAGCTAGCATATAACTTTCATCTGTAATATCTGCACCATTTTCTACAAGTAGCATCACTACTTTTAAATTATTTTTTTGTATTGCATAGTCAAGAGCTGTCAAGCCAGAGAGATCTTTCACATTTACTTTAGCACCATAAGAAAGAACTAAAGAGATCAAAGTCATATCTCCAAATTGAGCGCAATACATCAATAATGTAAAATTTCTTTTATCTTTGGTGTTAGCATCTGCTCCATTTTCTAAAAGAAATTTAATTGCGCTCATAATTTAGACTATAATTGAAAACTTTCAAAAATCTTTTGTGCAGCATTTTTCCCATCAGCCGCAGCTCGAACTGCTAGGTTAGCACCTCTTACACTATCTCCACCTGAATATACTTTTGTTTTTGAAGTTTGAAATCTATCGTTTGTAACGATACCACTCCATTTATCTAATTCAATACCTGATTCTTTTAAGAATGCTGGTACTTCTTGTTCGAATCCAAGTGCAAATATAATAATATCAGCAGACTCTTTATATTCACTCCCTGGTATAGTTTTAACACTTTGTCTTCCAGAACTATCAGCTTCTGTCATTTGTGTTTTAATAAGATTAATTCCATCATTATCAATAGATGAAGGGGAAACATTAAAAATAAATTCAACACCCTCCTCTTTTGAATTTATAACTTCTTTTTTAGATCCAGGCATATTTGCTTCATCTCTTCTATAAAGACACTTAACAGATTTAGCCCCTTCTCTTACTGAAGTTCTTAAACAATCCATAGCAGTATCTCCACCACCAACAACTAAAACATTCTTATCTGTTACATCAATAAAGTTTTCTACATCTTCACCAAAATTTCTCTTTTGTACTTTTGTCAAAAATTCCATTGCTAAATATACATTGTCATTTTTTTCACCATCAATACCAGGAAATCTACCTTTAGTAGCCCCTATACCAATAAATACAGAATCATAATCATTTTCTAATTCAGCAAAAGATTTATCTTTACCAATTTCACAATTAGTATGAAGTTTCATACCTGCTTCAATCAACCAGTCAATTCTTCTTTGAACTCTCTCTTTTTCAAGTTTAAAACCAGGAATACCGTATGTTAAAAGTCCACCAGCCTTATTTGCTCTTTCAAACATATCAACATCAACACCCTCTCTTAAAAGAAATGTAGCAGCACTAATTCCAGCTGGTCCACTACCAACAATAGCAACTTTTTTTCCAATTTTTTTATTTGCAAATTTTGGTTTTAATCCATTCTCAAAACCTGTTTCACTAATATGAGTTTCAATTGAACCTATTGTAATTGCACCATGTGTATCATTTAAAGTACAGTCACCTTCACAAAGAACATCTTGAGGACAAATTCTTCCTAATATTTCTGGGAAAGGTGAAGTTTCATTTGAGATATTAAATGCCAATTCTAAATCATTATTTGCTGTTTGTTTTAACCAAGCAGGAATAATATTATGTAAAGGACATTTGTTGTGACAATATGGATCACCACACCCGATACATCGTTCTGATTGCTCTTGAGCTTTATTATCATCAAAAACAGTATATACTTCTCTAAAATCTTTAATTCTTTCCATAACCCCTCTTTTAAGAGGGTTCGCTCTATCTACTTTTGTAAAATTTAACATAATTTTTAATCTCCATCATCTGGATTTAATGGTAAAACAGTCATATCTTTTGGTTTTACCATCCAGAAGTTTCTTATTTCTGATCTAAAGTTCTCTAATATATCTTGTGCTTTATCTGATTGAGTATGATCAACATAATCTTTTAATAATTTTTTCAAATATAATCGTTCAGCTTCTGTATCATCTGTATCTATTCTTAATGCTTCTATTAACTCTTGGTTCATATTATCAATAAATTCTCTTTTATCATCATAAATAAATGCTAATCCACCTGTCATACCAGCACCAAAATTAATACCTGTAGGTCCTAAAATAACAACAATACCACCTGTCATGTACTCACAAGGCGAATCTCCTGTACCTTCAACAACAGCAATAGTTCCTGAGTTTCTTACAGCAAATCGTTCACCTACATTTGCACGAACATATAGTTTTCCACCTGTCGCACCATATAAACAAGTATTACCAGCACCAGCAAAATTATGACCTTGTAACTGTGGTTTAATAATAATTTTACCACCACTCATACCTTTACCAACATAGTCATTTGCTACACCATCAAGATTTATATTTACACCTTTACTTAAAAATGCTCCAAATGATTGACCAGCAACACCGTTAAGATTATAAGTGATAGTACCATCAGGTAAACCTGCATCTCCATATCTTTTTGCAATTTCACCAGATGTTAATGCACCAAAACTTCTATTTAAATTAGAGATTGTTGTATCTATAGATATAGGATTTTTAGGATTTTTAATTGAAGAAAGGATCTTTTTAATAATTAGTTGAGATTCTTCGTTTTTATCAAAAGGTTCATTTGAAGCAACTTGACAAGTATCAATACCATCAATTCTTCTTAAAATATTTTGAAAATCAAATTTTTGTGCAAATTCATCATCTAAAACTTTTAGTAAATCACTTCGACCTACAATCTCTTCTATACTTCTGTATCCTAAAGTAGATAATATCTCTCGTACATCTTCTGCTAAAAATTCAAAATAAGAGATAAGTCTTTCAACTGTACCAGTAAATTTTTCTCTTAATTCATCATCTTGTGTTGCAACACCAACAGAACACTTATTTGTATGACAAATTCTTAAAATCTTACATCCTAGAAGTGTTAAAACAGATGTTCCAAACGCATAAGATTCTGCACCAAGCATTGCAGCTTTAACAACATCCATACCTGTTTTTAAACCACCATCAGTTTGTAAGTGAACCATACCTCGCAAGTGATTTGCTTTTAAAGCGTTATGAGCTTCACTAAGTCCTAATTCCCATGCATTTCCTGTATGTTTAATAGAAGTAAGTGGAGCAGCTCCCGTACCTCCATCAGCACCAGAGATAATAATTTTATCTGCATACGCTTTTGCTACACCAGAAGCGATAGTTCCAACTCCAATAGATGATACTAATTTAACAGCAATTGTAGCTTTTGGATTTATTTGTTTTAAATCAAAAATTAATTGTGCTAAATCCTCAATAGAATAAATATCATGATGAGGAGGTGGTGAAATTAAAGTAACACCAGGTGTAGTATGTCTTAAAGTCGCAATCATTGGTGTAACTTTAGCACCTGGTAGTTGACCACCCTCACCTGGTTTAGCACCTTGTGCTAGTTTAATTTGTAACTCTTCACAATTTACTAAATATCCTGGAGTAACACCAAATCTACCCGATGCAACTTGTTTTATTTTAGAGTTTTTCAGTGTGTCAAATCTAGCTGGATCTTCTCCACCTTCACCTGAATTTGATTTTGCACCTATTGTATTCATTGCAATAGCTACTGCTTCATGTGCTTCAACAGAAATAGAACCACAACTCATTGCAGCAGATGCAAATCTTTTAAATATCTCCTCTTTTGGCTCTACTAAATCAATAGAAATCTCTTTTTGATCACTATTAAATTCAAAGAAGTCTCTTACAAATTTTTGTCCTCTATTTTCAATAAGGTTCTTAAGTCCAGCAAAATCACTTATATTTTCTTTGCCAGTTGCATTTTTATTGTGCATAGCTTTTGTAATTGCAGGACCATAATCATGATATTCAGCACCATCAAGGTACTTGTAGAATCCACCCATTTCAAGTGGAAACATTGATTTATCATTATAGTAAGCATCAAAATGTGAAGCTTCTATTCTTTTTTCAATATCTTCATAACCTAATCCACAAAGGTCAGTATTTGCATGGGTAAAACACTCATTACAAATTTCATCACTTAAACCAATAATATCAAACAAAGATGAGTTTCTATATGAAGACATAGTAGCAATACCCATTTTTGACATAATTTTTAAAAGTCCTGCACCTAAAGCTTTAGAACTATTTTTTAGTTTACTTTGAAGTGCAAGTGTTGAAAGATTTTTTCTTTCATAATATGCTACAATTGAAGAGTACATCATATAAGGATATAAAACAGTTGCACCAAAAGCAAATAATACAGCTGCACTATGTGGGTCATATACTTCGCTTGTAACAACAGCTATTGAGATAGAACTTGCTTGTTTATCTTTTGCTAACTGATGATTAATATATCCAACTGCTAAAGCCATTGGTATAATTTTTTGAGAAGCGCTTACCTCTCTATCATCTAAAATAATAATTGCTAAATTCTCTTCTGCTATTGCAGTTTTTATATTTTTATAAAGTGCTTTTAATGATGCTTGTAAATCACTTTCGAATGCAGTACTAAATGTTTTGCTTTTATAATCTTCATCATAAATGTCACTTTTAGGATTACCAAAGTTCACTAAAACATCATATTTTTCTTTCATTAAAATAGGTGTAGCAGCTTTTAGTTTTTTAGAATTATGTTCACTTTCCTCTAAAATATTATATGATTTTCCAATCCCTGTATTTAAACTCATAACAACTTTTTCTCGATATGGATCTATAGGTGGGTTTGTAACTTGAGCAAATTTTTGTCTAAAAAAGTCTGTAAAATTTCTGTGCTTTTTAGAGAAACAGGCTAACGGTGTATCATCTCCCATAGAACCTGTTGGTTCTTTACCCTCTTCTGCCATTGGAATAATCATTTGATCTAAAACTTCATAAGTAATATTTGCATACTTTTGTCGTTTTTCTAAATCTTTGTATATATAATCACTTAGATCTAAAAATGAATCTTCAATATACTCTTGAAGATAATTAATATTTGAACTTAACCATTTTTCATAATTTTGTGATGATTTTAAATAATCATTGATATCTTTATGTTTTAAAACCGTTCCTGTTTTTGTGTCAATACCAATCATTTGACCACTTTGTAATCTTCCTCTATCAACGATATCTTCTTCTGGAATAATTACAGTACCATACTCACTCGTAATAAAAAATCTATCATCGTTTGTTTGAATATATTTAGAAGGTCTTAATCCATTTCTATCAATTAAACAACCAATATGTCGACCATCAGTTAAACTAACAGCAGCTGGTCCATCCCATGCTTCAAATCTAATTGCAAAATATTCATAGAAAGCTCTTAATTCACTGTCCATATGTGGTGAATTTTGCCAAGGTGCAGGAACTAATGCTCTTGCTGCTTTAAAGAAATCAAACCCATTAATTATTAAAAATTCAAATACATTATCTAATGAAGCACTATCACTACCACCTGTTTGTAGTAATGGGAAAATTCTTTGAAGTTCTTCATCTGTAAATACTTCAGATTTAATTGTTTCAGTTTTAATCTCAATATTAAATCTATTTGCTTCAATAGAATTAATTTCACCATTATGCGCAACACCTCTAAAAGGTTGAGCAAGTCTCCATTTTGGTAAAGTATTTGTTGAGAATCTTTGATGAAATAAAGCAAAAGATATTTTAAAATCTTTATCTTGTAAATCTTTATAAAATTGTTTAATTGTAGTAGGCATAACAAGCCCTTTATAAGCAATCACTTTCGAAGAGAATGTTGGAATATAGAAGTCCTCTTCATCTTTTAGTGCATGTTCTGCTTCTTTTCTTGCTAAATACAACATTGCTTCGAATCTTTTTGAAGAAACAAGAGTATTTGGTACTACAAATATTTGAGTAATTTCTGGTAAAATATTTAAAGCAAATTCACCTAAAGCATCTGTATCAACAGGCACTTTTCTATTTAAGATAACTTTTAAATCATTTTTCTCACAATATGATCTAAAAATATCTAGCTGTTCTTCATTTTTTGAAAAAATCATTGCTACCGCGTATAACTGAGGTAAATCAATATTTGATTCAGAAGCAATTTTTCTCATAAATTGATCTGGTATTGAGAGTAATAGTCCACTACCATCACCACTTTTTCCATCAGCTGCTACTGCACCTCTGTGCATCATTCTTTCTAACGATGTTATAGCATCTTCTAAATTTTTATGTGTTTGTTTATTTTTCAAGTGAGCAATTAACCCAAACCCACAGTTGTCTTTAAAAGAAGTTAATTTATCTAAGTTACAACCCATTATATCCCTTTTTATTAATCTGTACTACATCATTAATCATAAGTAGCATAAGTACATATATAATAGCTAAATAAAGTTTAAAATCTTGTTAAAGGGCTTTTCTCTTATAATTAGGCAAAAAAAAAGATAGAGCAAATGCTCTATCTTTTTTAGATATATTACAGTAACTAACAAGAATATGTTGTCATCACTTCAAATGCAGTTGGTCTCGATTCATAAGGCCAAATTTGTCTATCATATTGATAATGTTGGTATGTATCAATAAACTCTTTTGTAAATACTGGTTGTAAGAAATCATTATCTTTAATTAATCCCTCAATAGCCATTCTTAAAGTATTTGGCATTTGTGGAATATTTTTTTCTCTAATCTCATCAAGAGATAATTCGAATAAATCCTCATCCATTGGTCCAACAGGTTCAGTTTTATTTTTAATCCCATCAATTCCTGCCATCATCATTGCTGCAAATGCTAAATATGGATTTGCTGTTGAATCTGGGAATCTCATTTCAAGTCTAGTAGCAGGTGCTCCAGCTCCCCAAGGAACTCTACAAGCTGCTGATCTATTTTGAGCTGAAAAAGTTAAAATACTTGGTGCTTCAAAACCAGGTACAAGTCTTTTATATGAATTTGTTGAAGCATTAGTAAATGCAGCAACTGCAAAAGCATGTTCAAAAACACCACCAGCATACCATCTAGCTTCATCAGAAAGGTTTCCATAGTTACCTTCTTTATAAAAAGTATTTACTCCATCTTTCCAAATTGATTGGTGTACATGCATTCCATTACCATTATCACCATGAATTGGTTTTGGCATAAATGTTGCCGTTTTACCATTTAAATGAGCAACCATTTTAACAACATATTTAAGTTTTTGCACATTATCAGCTGCTTCAACTAATGTATTGTAAACAATACCAATCTCGTGTTGTCCTTGTGCAACTTCATGATGTCCTAAAACAACTTCTAGACCAATTTGCTCTAAAACCAGCATAGTTTCAGCTCTTAAATCAACACCTTTATCTACAGGTGCAACAGGGAAATATCCACCTTTTTGTCCAGAAATATGTCCCATATTTCCACCCTCATATTCTGTGTTTCTATTCCAACCACCATCTTCTGTATCAACTTTATAGTGTGATTCATGTGGTGCATCTTTAACTTTTACATCTTCAAATATAAAATATTCATTTTCAGGCCCGAAATATGCAACATCACCAATGTTTGCAGACTCAAGGTATTCTAAAGATTTAGCAGCAATACTTCTTGGACATTTAGCATACATCTCATTTTTATATATATCATATACACTACAAATTACAATAATAGTTGTATCAGCTGTAAATGGATCTAAAAATGCAGTTTCAACAGATGGTTTTAATATCATATCTGACTTGTTTATTGGTTGCCAAGCATCAATACTTGAACCATCAAATGGCATACCATTCTCAAGTAGTGTTTCAGATACAGCACTGTATCTATAACTAATATGATGCCAAGCACCTTTAATATCTGTAAATCTAAAATCTACAAATTCAACTTCATTTTCTTTACAGTAAGCAAAAAACTCTTCTGTATTATTTACGAATTTTCCCATTTATTAAATCCTTTTTTTTTATTATTTATATTGTAACTAATTCAATATTAATGTCAAGTAAATAATTGTATACTTTTTATACAATAAAGAAAATTGTTCCTTTTTACAACAAATTTTGTATAATATAAAAAAATTTAGGGAAATAGAATGACAAATGAAAATGCAATAGAAAACTTAGACAAAATTATTACTAAAATTGAATTCTCAAGACTACAGGTAAATAATCAAAAAATAGTGCAATTAGTAGCAATTAGTAAATACTCAACAGCAGAAGATATTAAAAAACTTTATGAATCAGGTCAAAGAGCATTTGGTGAAAACAAAGTGCAAGACTTAAAAACAAAACAAGAACAATTAGAAGATTTACCAATTGCTTGGCATTTTGTAGGAACTTTACAAAAAAATAAAATAAATAATCTTATAGATCTCAATCCAATTTTAATGCACTCACTAGATAGTTTAGAACTTGCAGAAGAGTTAGATAAAAAGCTAAAGATAAAAAATAAAAAAATGAATTGTTTACTCCAAATTAATAGTGCATACGAAGATACAAAATCTGGAGTCAATCCTGAAAATGCAGTTAATCTATATGAAGAGATTCAGGAAAAATATACAAATATAAATTTAAAAGGGGTAATGAGTATAGGTGCTCATACTGATAACAATGAAAAGGTTATTGAAAGTTTTCAAGTAACTAAAAAAATATTTGATAAATGTAAAGGATCTACTATTTGCTCTATGGGTATGAGTAATGACTTTGAAACTGCAATTTTACATGGAGCAAGTATGGTAAGAGTAGGAAGTGCTCTGTTTAAATAATATACAATTAAGAAACGATACTATTCGTTTCTTAATACATCTAATACATCGATTTGTGTTGCTTTTTTTGCAGGATAATAAGCAGATAAAAATACAATAACCATCGAACCCGCAATTATTGATACAAAATCGATATTATCTAAAACAAGAGGTAGTTTGGTGCTACCGTAAACATCTGCAGGAAGGGAGACAATATCAAAGTTTTCTAGCAGATATATACCAAAAAATCCCAAAAGAATACCAAGGATAATACCAGAATATCCTATAATAATCCCTAAACGCAAAAATATATGTTTTACCTCTTTTTGACTTGCCCCTAATGATAATAAAAGAGCAATCTCTTTTCTTCTGCTCATTACAGTCATAAGTAATGAACTAATGATATTTAATGATGCAATTAAAATAATAAGCATAAGAACTACAAATAATGCTTGTTTTTCCATCTCCATTGCAGCAAAAAAGTTTCCATTTTGTTGCCACCAGCCAACTATTCCAACTCCAAAAGAAGGAAGCTCTTTTTCTATACGCTCTTTATCTTTAAACGGATTGTCACTATAAATATGTATTCCATCATAATACTTTTTATGTTTTTTTAAAATTGTTCTTAACGAATCAATTGAAGTGTACATATATGCTTTATCATAGGCTGTTAAACCTGATTTAAAATCACCACTATAAACAAACCTTTTCATCTTTGGCATCAAAGAGAAACCACTTGGATTTACTGTAGTAAAGTACAAAGTTACTTTTTGATTTGAATATAAAAACAACTCATCCTTTATACCTTGTCCAACAATAATATCGTATTTATTAAAAGTATCAATATCTTTAACAGCTTCTTTATATATGCTATTAATAGCAGCTTCTTTTTCTTTATTTACACCAAATACAACTCCACCACTCATCGATTCATCACTTTGAATCATCACTTGAGAGCTTAGATAAGGAGAAAATAACAAATCAGGAAACTTTGATTCTAAATCTTTTAAAAGATTTTCATCAATCATCCCATCAACTTTTGGATAAATACTTAAAGGATAATTCATAGTAAAAAGTTTTTTTTCAAACTCTTTTGCAGTACCATTCATAATAGCCATAGCAACGATCAAAACCATTACACCTATACCAACCCCTAAAAATGCTAAGATAGCACTAATAGAAATAAAAGGATTTTTCTTGTCAAATTTAAGATATTTTCGTATTATAAAATTTATTAATTTAGTATTCAAACTATCTAGCCAATACACCTTTTTTAGGTCCACTTTGACCACAACATTGCTTATATTTTTTACCGCTTCCACAAGGGCAAGGAGCATTTCTAGCTATCTTTTTTTCTACTGTTGTTTTTTTTATTTCATTATTTAAAGATATATCTTCAACTGAAGCTTCCATCTCTTTTTTTAGTCTTTCAAGAGCTTCTTGTTCTCTTTTTGCTTCATCTTCATCTCTTAATTGTACTGAAAATAAAATTCTTATAATCTCATATTTAATAGAAGCGATAAGCTCTATAAACATATTATAACTCTCTTTTTTATACTCAACTAAAGGATCTTTTTGATTATAACCACGAAGACCAATACCTGTTTTAAGCGTATCCATTGAGTATAAATGTTCTCTATATGCTTTATCTAAAACCTGTAAATATAAAATTCTTTCAATTTCACTTCTTTGTTCTGGTGCAGGCATAGACATTTTTTCTTCATAGTTTTCTTTTAAAACTGAAATTAATTGCATCTCAATTGTTTCAAAATCAGTCGCTTCTATTTGTTCCTGAGAAATCTCAATATTTAATTCTTCTTTTATTTTTACTATTAAACTTTCGTAAGAGAAATCATCTACCATAATACTTTCACTAAGTTCTTTTGCATTTTCTATAATTACAGCTGCAAACTCTCTAATATTTTCATCAATTTTTGCAGCTATTGCATATTCTTCATTTAGTAACTCATTTCTAAATGTGTATATTACTTTTCTTTGTTCATTCGCAACATCATCATATTCTAAAAGGTGTTTTCTCGACTCAAAATGCATAGCTTCAACTTTTTTCTGTGCATTTTCAACAGCTCTTGTTACCATACCAGATTCAATATGTTCACCCTCTTCAAGACCTAATCTACTCATAACGCCAGCAATTTTATCGCTCCCAAAAATTCGTAAAAGGTTATCTTCAAGAGAAAGATAAAATTGCGATTCACCGACATCACCTTGTCTACCAGCTCGACCACGAAGCTGATTGTCTATTCTTCTTGATTCATGTCTTTCTGTTCCTAAAATCATCAGTCCACCAAGCTCTAAACATTCCTCAGGTAGCTTAATATCAACACCACGACCAGCCATATTTGTAGCAATAGTAACAGCACCCTTTTGCCCTGCATCTTCAACAATTTTACCCTCTTTTTCATGCTGCTTTGCATTTAAAACAGTATGTGGAACTTTTGCTTCTTTTAAAAGAGCATGTAGATGTTCAGATTTTTCAATAGACGCTGTTCCTACAAGTATAGGTTGACCTGTTTTTGAAACCTCTTTGATTTTATTACAAACAGCTACGAACTTTTCTCTTTCTGTTTTATAAATAAGGTCATTTCTATCAATTCTAGCAATAGGTACATTTGTAGGGATAGAAACAACATCAAGATTATAAATCTCTGCAAATTCTGTAGCTTCTGTTTGAGCTGTTCCAGTCATACCTGCTAGTTTATTATACATTCTAAAATAATTTTGGAATGTAATATCTGCTAATGTTTGAGATTCATCTTGTATTGCTACACCCTCTTTAGCTTCTAAAGCTTGGTGAAGTCCATCAGAAAATCGTCTCCCTTCACTTAATCGTCCTGTAAACTCATCAACAATAATTATTTCATTATTTTGAACAACATAATCAACATCTTTTTCAAAAATATTATGTGATTTTAATGCTTGATCTAAATGATGAGAAAGTGATGCATGTTCTAATGAATACATATTATCTACATCAAAAAGCTTTTGTGCATTTAAAATACCCTCTTCTGTTAAAAGAACACTTTTATTTTTTTCATCTACAATATAATCACCCGTAACTATTTCCGGTTCATCTGCTTTTTTAGCTTCAGTTTTTTCACCTTTTGTAAGAGCTAAAGCTACTTCATTTGCTTTTAAATAATCAGTACTTTTGTGATTTGTAGGACCAGAAATAATAAGTGGTGTTCTTGCTTCATCAATTAAGATAGAATCAACTTCATCTACAATAACAAAATTGTATTTTCTTTGTACTTTTTCGTCGAGTGAATAGTGCATATTATCTCGTAAAAAGTCAAATCCAAATTCATTGTTTGTACCATATGTTATATCTGCATTATATTGCTCTTTTCTATATGATTCATCACTTATTTCACCTGTTAATATACCTGTACTATATCCTAAAAATTCATAAAGTGGTTCTAGCTCTTTAGCATCTCTACTAGCTAAATAGTCATTTACGGTTACAACATGCACACCCTCATCTGTCATTGCATTAAGAGCAACAGCTAAACTTCCAACAAGTGTTTTACCTTCACCTGTTTTCATTTCAGCAATTCTACCTTCGTGTAAAACCATTCCTCCAATAAGTTGAACATCATAATGTCTCATACCTAAAATTCGTTTACTAGCCTCTCTTGTAATAGCAAAACTTTCATTGAGTACTTCATCTAAGGTTTTTGTTTTATCTTGAACTTCTTGTTTTAATTTATTGAAATTTTCTTGTAATTCTTCATTTGTTAAGCTGCTAAATGATTCTTCAAGTGCAGTAATAAGAAGGGCTCTTTTTTTGTATTTTTTTATCTCTTTATCATTTTTTGTTCCAAAAATTTTTGAAAATATTTTTATCATTTGTGATTATTCCTTAATGAATTTAGTTATTGTAATTAGTTTTTACTAAATATTTTATCTAAAAGTAACTGAAAATGATTTTAGAGTAGCTTTTGCAATACTCGATTTAACTCAAATCTATCTATGGGCTTTGATAAGTATTCATCCATACCAGCATCCAAAAATCGTTTTTTATCTTCTGTTAATGAATTTGCAGTTAATGCGACAATTGGTGTGTGTTTTATAGTATGCGTTTTTTCATAATCCAAAATTATTTTACTCGCCTCTAATCCATTCATTTTAGGCATATTTTCATCCATTAAAACTAAATCATATTTATTTATTTTAAATATATCTACAGCTTCCTCTCCATTGTTTGCAATATCAAAAGCAAGATTCATTTGTTTTAAAATAACACTCATTAGAATTTGATTTGATTTATTATCCTCAACAAGTAAAATTCTTTTATTTTCAAATGTTATTTTTTCTCTTTTAGAATCTATTTTTTCAACTAGAGTTCCAATTGTAACAGGAATAGTAAAATAAAACTCACTTCCTTTTCCAATTTTACTACTTACTTGTAGTGTTCCTCCTAACAACGATACTAACTCACTACTTATTGATAAACCAAGTCCTGTCCCTCCATATTCTCTTGTAGTAGAATTATCTTCTTGATTAAACGCTTCAAAAATATGTTTGAGTTTTTCATTTGCTATACCTACACCTTCATCTTTAACAGAGATATCCAAATAATTATCTCTATATGCAATCGTAATATAAATATTTTTTCCTTTATGGGTAAACTTAATAGCATTACTTACTAAATTCGATATAACTTGTTTTATCCGTAAAGGATCACTATTAAGCGATAAAGGAACATTCTTTGAAATATCTAAATGTAAACTAATATTCTTTTGAGAAGCTTTAGCTTCAAACAGATGTGTAATAACTTCAAACTCTTTTTTTACGAGAAAATCATGCTTATCAAGGTTCAATTTGCCACTTTCTATTTTACTAAAATCTAAAATATCATCTATAATACCGACTAAATGATGACTAGAGTCGTTTACAATTTTTAAATATTCTTTACTTTTTTTATCGGTAACTGTTTCAGATAAAAGCTCAACAAAACCTAAAATTCCATTGAGTGGCGTTCGTATTTCATGAGACATGTTTGCTAAAAATTCTGCTTTTACACTTGCTGATTTTATAGCTTTATCTCTTTGTTCATTTGCAATTTTATTTAAGTTTTCTAGTTCAATTTTAGACATTTCTCTTTTATACAGATATAATATTAAAAGTAAAAAAAGCAAAACCACCAATAATAATTTAATATAAAATTCATCATAAATGCCACGAATACACTCACATTTCGTATAGGAGATAATATATCCTATATTTTCATTTTGTATATTCTGGATTGGTAATAAACTTACATAATAATGTAAATCACTGAATTCAAAAAACTCTATTTTACTTTTGTATTCTAAAAAATAAGCAGTGTCAAATTTTTCACTTAACATAGTATTTATTTTACGAAATACACTCAAACTGAAAATATCTTTTTGAAACTCTGAGTTATTTTTATAATTTAAAAAAGAGTTTACCTCATGAAAGAAATTTTCGTTAATAGTTGATTGTTCATAATTCTTTCGTTCACCTGAAAATACTTTTCCATCGACTACTTCTTTATTTAGAATCATATATTGAAATATTTTATAATTAGTCATGGAGATTTTATTAATAGCATTAAAACCTATACTTACTTCAACACTACCGATATGTTCTTTCTCTAAAATTAACGGATATACAAATCTATACCCATTAAATATTCTCCCCTCTTCAAAACCATCTATTGCTTTTAAATTTTTATTTACAAAAACAATAGAGTTACGAATATCACTTAAATCATCTCCATATTTATTTGGTTTATGAAATCTCAAAAAACTTTTATTATCTGGTAAGTGAAAATGCAACTGTTTGATACCATACTCTTTTAAATGTGAATAGAAGTGTTCTAGTTTCTTATACAACAGTTTTCTATATTTATCTTGTTCAATTGCACTTTTTGAATCTAAAGCTTTTTTCTGTAATAACAAAACATCTTTATTGTCAATAATACTTTTAAAGATAAAACTATTTGATGTTTTATACTGATTAATAATAGAATTTATTTGGCTTTCATGTTGCTCTTTTGATTTAGTTTTTAAAACATCAATTTGTTTGTTTTTTTCAAAAATCAAATACAAAATCACTGCACACAAAATCACAATCATAATACTTAAAGAGTAAATAACTTTTTTCATATTGGCTTACCTGTATAATTTTTATATTTATTTAAAAGTATAACATACTTCTTATTTATTGTAAGCATCAGGTATAAAGTACATTACTGTCTCATAAATACCTTCCATATAATGACGCAAATAAATTTTATAATTTGGATTTATTCGTAATACTTTTTGAGGAACTTTATACCAATCTTCAGCTTTATGATATATGCAAATTGCCAAAACAGGGGTATACTCAGATATAGTTCTTTTAGCACCTTCTATTGCATCTTGCTCGGCACCTTCTATATCCATTTTGATAAAATCTACTTTTTCAGTCATCATATTATCGATACTGTTTAAATTGCTAGCTTGATAATCATGTGCACAATTATTTTGTGTTGTTTGGATTTCATGTGAAAACTGTTTATTAATACCTAGTCCGCAATTAATAAACTCTATATTTTCATATTGAGAAAAATTTCTTTTAGCAATATTTATATGAAGAGTATTAGGTTCAATACAATATATTTTTTTAAAATCGGGGAAATTTTGAATAATATAAGGAACAGTATCTCCCACATAAGCTCCGCCATCAACAAAAGTAATATTTCTTAGAGTTGGAAGTATCTCTTTATCAAAATACTGTTCTTCATGATTATTACTAAAACCTTGCATAAAGTCAAAATCAAAAGATATTTTAAAATTGATTAATTTTTCAAATATCTTTTTTGATTTTTCATCAGCAAGTAAAGTATACAGATTTTCATATTTTTCTTTATTATGTAAAAAATCTTCTTTAAAGTCGATTATAAAAGGAGGTTCAGCCAAATCTAATTTACTATATTTAAAAAAAGCCAAATAACTTAGATGGGTATAACCTAAATCATCTAGTTTATTTTTCACCTCCAAAGGACTACCATTTGAGACCCAAAGAATAATCGAATTTTTAGGAACATCATCTATTTGAAGTATCTCTTTTTTTCTTGATGTTTGTACTCTTGTAAAATCATCAATAACACCATCAATCTCTACATGTTTTAAAACACTTTTTGTAAGTTTATTTATACCCAAGATATATTTTTTGACAGTTTTATCATACAAAAACTTATTTGAAAGTTCCTTTTCATCTTCATTGTAATAATTTTGATTGATAATATTTTGCACGATTATATAGTATCTATTAGCTTATCTTGATTCTGTATACATAGCTATTTGATTTCTACCATTATTTTTACAAGTATATAGTCCATCATCTGCTTTTTTAATCATAATGTCTAAAGTATCAAATACACCATAACAAATACCGATAGAAGTCGTAAACTGTATTTTCAAATCATTGATATCAATGATATTTTTTTCAAAAGCTTTTCTAATATTTTCAAAAAGTATTTTAGCTTCGTCCAAAGTGATATCGTCTAATAATACACAAAATTCTTCTCCACCAAAACGAGCCATGAGTGCAGATTCATCTAAATATTTATTTAAAATATTGGCAACCTCGACAATAGCAATATCTCCAACATCATGCCCATAAGTGTCGTTAATATTTTTAAATTTATCAATATCAAACATCGCTACGACAAGATCTTTTTTCTGTTTTTTAGCTTTATTAAATATGATTTCGCCCTGATCGAAAAAATATCTTCTGTTAAAAGCCCCCGTTAAAAAATCTTTATTTGCCATATCTTTTGTTTTTTGGAACAAGTCTAATAACTCTAAATTTGAACTTATTCTTGTAATAAGCTCAATATCACTATAAGGTTTTGTCAAAAAATCATTTGCACCAACACTAATAAGATGAGAAGACAACTCTTCATCTTCATATCCACTCAGCGCAATTATGGCTAACTCATCTTTGTCAAAATCTTCTCTAATTTTTAAGATAAGTGTCATACCATCCATTTTTGGCATATTATAGTCTGTAATAACCAAAGAGAACTTCACATCAGAATTTTGTAAAATCCCATAGGCTTCTAGTCCATTTTTAGCCGTTATTACATTAAATTTCATTTTTTTTAAAACATCTGAGATAAGTGTTAAATCTACAATAGCATCATCAACCAATAAAATATTTGTTCCTTGATGTTTTAAAATTCGAAGTGCACAATCAACAGCATGATCAATACCTCTTTTACCATTTTTTAATATATAATCAATAATATTATTTTTAATCAATATTTTTTTAAGACTCTCGTTTATAGTTGCAGTAAGAACTATTGTTGGAATATTTTTTTTCATAGCATAGTCAACAACTGCCCCAGACTCAACTTCAGGTAAATTTAGATCCAATATAGCAACATCTATATTTTGCGTTTTATCAAGGATATGTTTAATTGCTTCTTTGTAGGAAAGAGCCGTCAAGATATTTATATTTTTAATTTTTCTTTCTATTTTATCTTTTAAAATACTTATAATAAGAGAATCATCATCAACAATTAATATCGTTTTTTTACTGTACATTAAAAAATCCTTAGTTATATTTACTTAATATAGGTCATTATAGCATATATAATATTTTATAAAAGGGTTTTAAAGCACTATTTCAAATACAGCATAATTATCTTCATTGTAAGCTGAAATTTTTCCACCATGCTCTTCAACTATCTCTTTTGCAATATTCAGCCCAAACCCCATACCCTTGTCAACTTTAGTACTTATAAACGGATCAAATATGTTTGATATAATATCATTAGGTATACCGTTGTTAGCATTATCTTTGAACTTAGTGATTACCTTTTCTTCATCGTAACTAATGTCAATAATCATTTTTCGTGCATCATATTCTTTATCGCTTGTTTCAAATTCATCACAAGCATTATTTAATATGATAATCCATACCTGCTCAAGTTTTTCTTTAATCATACTTCGCGAAAATTGTTCAAAGTTTTCATCTAAATTCAAATCAAATTTTTTATTATTGATTATGATAGGCATAAGGTGTTTTGCTCTATTATAAATCATTCTTGTAGAAAAAACAATAGTAGCATATAAGTTTTCATTATGAAAAGAGTTTTTCCCTTTTTTTGCTATTTCTCTAGTATTATCTATAATATTTCTAATACGATTAAGTCCACTATCTATTATCTTATGGGTTTCCAAAAGTGATAACTTAATCTTCTCATTCCCTTCGATATCTTCTATATCATAACTCATAAGTTCAAGATTTGATTTCATATAAGTTAGTGGACTATTTATTTCATGGGTTATTCCTGCAGCTATTTTCCCTATAGAAGCTAGTTTCACATCTTCAAGTTTTTTTTCAATAGCTTTATTTACTTTCTCTTCTAATTCATTATTATTCAGTTTAAGTTCTTTTTTTGTTTCCAAAAACATCAAATATAAGTTCAAAAGAGAATTCACTCTTATAATTAAAGCACTTTTATCAAATGGCACTGAAATAAAATCACTTATTCCAGATTGCAAAGCTTGTACTTTTTGATTTTGATTATCTAATGAACTTATCATTAAAATAGGTATATCTCTAGTCGATGGAGTATTTCTTAGTATCTTAATAGCTTCAAACCCATCTATTTTAGGCATGAGCATCTATTAAAATAATATGTGGCGATTTCTTTATAGCTAAACGAACACCCTCTTCTCCATCTGCAGCTTCAAAAAATTGGTAATCTGCATTTGACTTGAGTGTTAGTTTTATCAATAACCTATTTGATTTTTGATCATCAACAATTAGAACTTTAGGAATCTCTTTTAAATACATTGAATATTATTAACAAGTTCATTTAATTCAGAATATATAGATAAGTAATCTAACTCTTCTTTTTCTCTTACTTTTGTTTCCAATGTTTTTGCAAGCGAAGCTATATCTACTAAAGTTAAATTAGCAGCACTCCCTTTAATAGCATGTGCTGCATTCAATATCTTTTCTTCATCATTATGTTCAATTGCAACTTTAAGTGTTTCTAAAGACTCTCTTGCACTCTCCACAAAAACCCCCATCAACATCTCTACATCTTCTATATCAAACTCAAGTTCATCGGCAATTTTTTGTAAATCTATAACTTTATTCATATTTGAATCCTATGCTTTTATAAAACAATTATATAAAAAATATAATTATATAAGTATTAAAGCAGATTACAATAAGAGTATGCTAACATTCTAAAAATCCAGACAAAGGTTTCTTATGAACTTTACAAAAAAATTCTTTTTATTTTTTATCATTACGCTACCACTATATGCCAATAATTTCCAAAATATCAAAACACTTGAAACAGACTTTATTCAAACTATTCAAAATCCATCTGGAACAAAAGTATATTATGAAGGTAAATTGTATATAAAAGAGCCGAACCTTATCAAATGGGAATATAAAAAACCTTTTCAAAAATATGTTTATATCAAAAAGTATACCATAACTATAATCGAACCAGAACTAGAACAAGCAATTATGACAAAAACAGATAAAGAGATTAATATATTAGCACTTTTAAAAAAAGCAAAAAAAATATCTCAAAATTTATATACCTCTAGATTTAATAATATTGATTTTAATCTAACACTCCATAACAACCGTTTAAAAAATATTTCATATAAAGATGAGCTAGAAAACAGTGTTTTAATTGAATTTACTCAAGTACAACAAAACCATAATATCGAGGATAAAATCTTTAAATTTCGAATTCCAAATCACTATGATTTAATTAAAAAATAAATTTTTAATAAATATTCGATATAATTCCACAAAGGTACAACAAGCAATAGCTTGAACAACAAGTTCAAGAGGAAAGTCTGGGCTGCTGTGAAGTATGGTTCCATCTAACTGATGGCTAGGGTAACCTAAGGGAAAGTGCAACAGAAAGTAAACTACCTCAATCTTGGTTAGATATGAGGAAAAGGTGAAACGGTGGGGTAAGAGCCTACCAATGTTTTGAGTAATCTTAACAGTTATGTAAACCCAACCAGGCAGCAAGAAGAGATGGTATAAACTTCACGATGATGGCTCTTCGCTAGATTGATTTAGTAATAAATCAAGTAGATAAATTATTGCTTACTACAAAACTCAGCTTATCGTTGTACCTTTTACTCGATTTAATCCCTTTAAATAAGACTTTTACATATAAGGTACACTCAAAAGTACACCTTGATACTAATAATTATCACTTTTTATCATCATAATTCGCCAATTCACACTTAAAGTGCAACATCTTCATCAAAATTATTCTATGCCGATAATTTAGCTATTTCGTCTTTAATATAACTTATTTCAGGAATATTAATATTTTTAAATAACATCCCCTTTGCCCTTTTTATATCATAATGAAATAATAATTTAAAAGAACATTGATCACTTTTATCTGTTTTACAAAACTGACAAAGTTTTTGCTGACTACATTTAGTATTTAAATTATCTAATATTGTTTTCATTTTAAGTATGAAAAACTCCATCATCCATTTTCCTTTAACTATAAATAATAAATTTTCGAATGTATTTGAAATACCTAGAGTTGATGCAAACTCATCTAGTTCAGCAATTTTCTCTGATAATTTCTCTTCATAATTATCCTTAAGTATTTGAATTATTGAATTTGAATATATATATTTTGAACTATAACTTATGTCACATTCAGATTTTAATGCATCAAGTGACACATAATATAAGTCAGATAAATCATTTTTAATGTCTTCAAACAAGGCTTCTTCTAAATTTAATGAATCAAGTAAACTACTAGATGCATTTGTTATTTGATGTATTAAGTATTTTACATTATGTTTATTAATAAAATGACTTTCAATTGAGTAATATTTTAAGACAAAAAGACCTTCCATATTTGTATCTAGATCCCCTCTAAAATCCCCAACATCTTTATCAATAATACCTAATATGTATTTTTTAACATCTACTCCATCAGCATTATCATTTATCTTTTTTAAACATTTTTTAACTCCATTACAACCAGATACTCCCTCACTAATTAATAGGTTTTCACTTGCATATACTTCCATTTCTCTTTCTAATGATTTAATTATTTCTTCATAAAATGGCACATCATCACTACCTTCAACTATTATAATTGGAGTTGAACTCATTATCGCTTCAGTTAATAACTCATCTGCTTCATAAGTAAAATTTACAGACATTACTAAACTCGTTCTATTAGTAATTCAACTAAAGCATTAGGTGTTTTCTTAGCGATTAATGGACTATGCGAAGCAACAATAATTTGGGTGTTCGGAGCTAACTCATTAAGTAAAGTCATTAAAATTCTTTGCCATTTTATATTTAATGAAATCTCAGGTTCATCAATAAAAATAAAATCTCGATAACTACCTTCTATTATAATCAAAGATAAAAATGTAAAAATATGTCTTTCACCACTAGATAATATGTCAAGATTATAAGGAACATTATCAATTTCCACATTAATTGAATCATAATTAATTACAAGTTTTTTATTATCAGATAAAAATTTATTAAAATGTTCTACAAAAGTATTAATTGCACTTAATAATAGTTTTTCAACTTCAAGTTCTTTTATCATATTTTTAATCAATGTATATAATATTTCATTATTTATTAACTCAATAATATCTTTTTTTTCTTTTATTTGTTCTAATTTATTAATCATATTTTGTTTGAATGTATTCTCATCAACTCCATCATCTAGTGCTTCGATTAACCTGTCTTTATTATTAAATAAAGAATCTATAAATTCGCCATCCATTGCAAAAGTTTGATTAGCGTTATTATTATCTGTTTTCTCAAAAACAAATGTCAGAGTATCAAATAAAGCACTTTGAATTTGCTCTGTTGCAATATTTCTAGCTCTAATATACCTTTCTTGTAATAAATCTTCTATATTTGTCATTTTAATATTTTGTAAATATGCGTGCCTATCCTTAATTGATAGCTCATCTCTTTTAGCATATCTATTGGCTCTTCGAATATTAGTTCTTTTTAAAAATTCTGTCATTGATTCAGCAAATTCTCTCATATCAAGTTGCGTGTTAATAAAAGGTTTTCTATATCGAGGATGTCTTAGAAAATCCAAGATGTCTCTTGTATCAATTTTAAGAGAACTTGATACTACACCACGTTCAATACCAAATGAAAGAGAATATGTATCTGCTAATTCAGAACTATTAAATTCCGTCCAAAGATATCTAAAATTATTTTCCTCTAATTCATCAAAATTTTCATTAATTTTAATATTTACCACTTTTTTTTCTTCGTCAACTTTATAAATAATTTTAATCTTAGATATGTTTTTATTGTATAATGTTGATGAATCTTGTTTTAAAATAGCATTCATTATTTTTAAAAATGTTGTTTTTCCACTACCATTTTCACCATATATAATTGAAATATTACCATTTGCTAATTCTAAATCTAACATTCTATTATTTGATTGAAATCCATTTATAGTAACCCTAGATATTTTTATATTCTTTCTATGTTTTATCATACATTTAACCTTTTCAAATAAATTTGTATTTTTTGACTTTATAGTCTTTATTCTAACAAAATAATATCATGACAACTATTTTCTTATATTCTGTAGTTTATCAAATAAAATATTCATTTTACTTTACTGGAGTTGTAACTTAAATTCAGATACTTTATTTTGATATTATTTCAAGCATATTATTTGCAGACTCTTCAAAACTTTTATTGACAGCTAACACAAATGAATAGGGAGTGTTGTCTTTTAATTCTTTTTTTCTATTGTATATAAAAACTTTTCTCTTCTTTCTATCTTTTTCTAAATAAAATTTTATCTTTAAAATTGCATACGATTTATCTTGTTCTACACTATTATAAATATCTGTTATCTCTGTTTTTAGAGTATAAGATATAGCTTTTTTATTTGTGATTGGATTTGTTTCTTGAAAAATATTACTGGTTTCAACTGCCTTTACTAAACTATCATAAATCATTTCAGAAGGTTTACTTATCCATTTATTGATAGCATATTCTTCATAGTGATATGCTTTTGTACTATACCATATTGAATAAGTATCAAAACTTTTTTTTATAAAAGGTTTTTTTATATATATTGTGTCTAACATAGGAGTATTTACACTATGTTTTGCATTAAAATCTATTGTATATTTATTTGTATGGATAGCTTGTGTCTTTAAACTACATCCTGTAAAAAAGCTTATAACAACTACAAAAAAAATTATTTTGAACTTATTTTTCATCTATCTCTCCTGGTCCATATTGAATTTTCTTTTGTTTCAAAAAAAGATCACTAGGACTCTCTTCTAATGAATGTAAAAGGTTTTCTGCTTCTAGTACAGTTTCATTTAAACTATTCAGAACCTCGTCTAAGTTATCTAAACTTTCACTTGTAATATTTTCAATATCAAATTTTCCATCTTTTAGCTCTTTTAAAAATTCATTCGATAACTCTTTGAAACTTTTAGCGCTACTATTTACACTCTTAAATGAGTTATTACTAGTATCAACTAAGTGAGAAATATTTTCTAATAATTGATCTATTTTTTTCTCATTTTTTACAAGATATTGGGTAAGTTGTTCTATATTTGTTGCACTTTTTTCACTTTTTATGAGTATATTTGAAAACCTATCAATATTTTGATTGTTGAGTACTTTATCTATTTGATTTAATACTTTCATAAACTTTTGGCTTATTATGTGAGTAGAATCAAAAAAAGAAACTAAATCCGATGCTTGTGAGTTAATCACTTTTATCCCTTGTTTGTTTTCTGCTAAAATTGGTGAATTTTGTGTACCACCTTTTAATTCTATATATTTCAAACCTGTGATTCCTAAGTTTCCTAATATAGCGTAATTGTCTACTTTTATAGGTGTTCCTTTTTTAATAAGAATATCTATTTTTATCTCTTCTGAATTGTTTGGATTAATTTTTATCTCATGAACATTTCCTACTTCAAAACCTTTATATTTTATAGAAGATCCGACACTAAGTCCTGAGATTGATTCTTTAAAATATACAGAATACTCATCAAATTTTTTTTGCTCGAAACCATATTTTCCTAACCAAAAAATAGTTGACAAAAGTAATATTATAAAAAGTATTATAAAAATTCCTATTTTAAAAAAATTAATTTTACTATCCATTTTAGCCCTTTTTATTTATCAGAAAATCTTTGATCTCTTTATTATTACTATTCATAGCTTCAGTAATATCTCCATCAAAAATTATATCTTTTTTTAGTATAATAAATCTATCAAGTACTGTTTTAATTGTGTCTAAGTCATGTGTTATTATGACAATTGTAATATCTAAAACATCTCTTAGATAAAGTATGAGTTGATTTATCATTTGTGTACTTGATGGGTCTAAACCACTCGTTGGTTCATCCAAAAACAAAATTTTTGGATCAAGTGCTAAAGAGCGAGCAAATGCAACTCTTTTTTTCATCCCTCCACTTATTTCAGAAGGATAAAGATTTGCACAGCTTTTAGGAAGTCCTACTATTTTTAAATTTGTATATGCAATCTTTTCAATAATATCATCAGATAAATCCGTATATTCTTTCAGTAAAACACTTATATTTTCAATTACTGTTAAAAAAGAAAACAAAGCACCAAACTGAAAAAGATATGAAAACTCTTTTTTAATCAAATGACTCTCTTCTAAACTTAACTTGGAAACATCTTTATCAAAGATTTTGATAGTTCCTTTTTGAATAGTATTTAGCATCACAATTTGTTTAACTAAAACAGATTTTCCAGAACCACTCCCTCCTAAAATTCCAAATATCTCTTTTGATTGTATAGAAAAGGAGATATTTTCATGAACAATATTAGTTCCAAATTTCGTTGAAAGATTCTCTACTTTTACAAACTTCATCATATGCCAATCTCTGTAAAAATAACAGAAAAAATAGCGTTCAAAGCAATAACAGAAAAAATCGCATTTACAACACTCAAAGTGGTATATTTTCCAATACTTGTAGTATTATTTTGGACTTGAAATCCCCTATAACATCCTATAACTGCAATTGCGATACCAAAAAAAACTGCTTTTATTATACCTATCAAGAAATGTTTCAATGCAACTTCTGATTCAATTCTATGAATAAAATCCATAAATGATACATTCAAATCAATATTAGCAATGAGCATTCCTCCTAATATACCAATAACATCTGCAAAAAAAACCAATAGAGGTAAAGATATAACCAAAGCAAAAATACGGGGCAGTGTCAGAAAAAGAGTAGGCTCAAAATCCATTGTACGCATTGCATCAATCTCATCAGTTATTTTCATAGCCCCTATTTCTGCTGTAAACGCACTTGCAGTTCGTCCTGCAATAACTATAGCTGTAACAAGAGGTGCTATCTCTCGGAACATTGTAATTGTGATCATTTCAACTATAAAAATATTAGCACCAAATTTTTCAAGTTGGACTGCCCCTTGATAAGCAATAACCACTCCCACTAAAAAAGAGGTAGTCCCTACAATAAACAAAGCATTAATAGCTGATGTTTCAATATATTGAAACATAGCTTTAAGCCGTATTTTTTTTGGATTAATTAAAGAATAGATAAAAAAGAAGAAGAGTTTTCCTAAAAATTGTGTAAAATCTACAAAAGAGGAAAAGTAGTTAGAAACTTTTTGTTCTAAAATCTTAACAAACTTTTTTGTAAAAGTATTTTGCTCTTTCTTACTTAGTCTATTTTCTTGATAGTTTTTTTCATAAAATCTATATTTGGATTCAAATTTCTGTAGATTTTTTACAACAACTGTATTTTCTATAAACTTTCTAGTAAGTGAAATAATATAAATAAAAGAAGCACTATCACACTCATCGAGATTTGAAAAATCCAAAAATATCTTCATATTATTTGTAAGTTTAAGTTGGTTTATCTCTTCAATATTTTGACTTAGGGTATCTTTTGTCCAGTTATTTAATAATAATATTTCAAAAGTATCTTCTGATATTTGATTAAATTTAAAATTATTATGACTTTTCATGATACCCTTCATAAATTACTTTTTTGGTATACTATTTGTCTCTTTCTCAAATGAAATATGTAAAAAATGTTCTAATGAATCATCAAGAATCTCCAACCAAGGTTGAGGAAGTTCTGGCGCCATATTATTTGTTAAAGTAGAACGGTATGCCTTTTCTCTAAAACTCATAATACCACCTTTCTTATCTTTTTTCCACTCTTTAAAAATATCACCTTGTTTTTCAACATGAAATTCAGGATAGTCAGTTGCATCTACCAACTCACGAATATAAGCAGCTTGAAAATCAATCTCTTCATTTACAGTTTGCACTTTAGAGTATGTGTCTAACCATATTTTTTCATCTTTTTCTCTTATATCTAACTTGGGTAATTCTATTTTTCCTAACATCACATCTCGTGCATACCAAGCTTGTGCATCAAACATATTAAAAGTAAAATACTGGTCTTGCATCCCTAAATAAATAAGTTGAGGATTTGATTGCCAAAAAACACCTTTATAAAGATTTTCAGGATATAAACAATTGTTTGTTTCGAGGCGTAATGGATCTGGCATAAATGGAAAATGAAAAAGATATCCTGTACACATTATAATAGCATCAAAACGCTTACTTGTACCATCTGCAAAATGAGCAATCTCATCTTCAAAATGAGTAATCAAAGGGGCCTCAGAGATACCCTCAGGCCAATCATAACCTAAAGCTTGTGTTCTATAACTAATTGTTATTGACTTTGTTCCATATTTGTAACATTGAGTCGCAATATCTTCGGCTGAATAACTCCCTCCAATTAAAAGAATCTCCTTATTTTTAAATTCTAAAGCATCACGAAAATCATGAGCATGTAAAACACGATTTGGAAAATCTTCTAACCCTTTAAAATATGGCATATTTGGTGTAGAGAAATGTCCTGTAGCAACCACTACATAATCAAAGTCGTTTACTTCTTGTTTCCCTGTTTTATGATTCATCACTGTAACAGTAAACATCTTCGTTTCATCATTAAAAGTTACCCAACGAACTGGACAATCAAATTTAATATATTGAGAGATATTTTGCTTATTGATACGACCTATGATGTAATCTTTTAAAACAGCTCTTGGGGGATAAGATGCAATAGGTTCACCAAAGTGTTCTTCAAACGAATAATCCGCAAACTCCAAACACTCTTTAGGACCATTTGACCATAAATAACGGTACATACTTCCATGAACAGGCTCTCCATGCTTATCTAGACCTGTTCTCCAAGTATAGTTCCACATACCACCCATTTCACTTTGTTTTTCATAACAAACGATTTCGGGTAAATTCTCTACTCCATTTAATCTTGCAGCTTCAAAAGCACGCAATTGTGCTAAACCACTAGGACCTGCACCTAATATAGCTATTTTTTTATTATTCAAATATTTTCCTTCTTTTATAAATCAATACTATTATAACATCTTTTTACTATAGTTCAAAAAATTGTATTATTGATAATTATGGCGTTCAAGAAATCTTTTTGCTTGAATATATCCATTGTCCTCAGCTTTTTGCATCCAGTAAATTCCCTTTTTTTTATCTACTTCAACACCATGTCCGTAATAGTAAAAATATCCTATATAATACATAGATAGATTATCTTTTTCTTTTGCACCTAAAAGGTAATATTTCATAGCTTTTTTATAGTCTTGATCTATTATTGTTCCAGCACGATAAAATTCTGCTAATTTTCTTTGTGCAAATTTATTGCCTGAGTCTGCTGATTTCTCTAATAACTCAAAAGATTTATCATAGTTTTTAGGAGTCCCTTCACCACTATAATACATCATAGATAAATTAAACTGAGCTACTGGATCATTCTTTTTTGCAGCTTCTGTATACCAATATATCGCTTTTTTATAATCTTTATCTACATTATTCCCAAAATAATAAAACTTAGCTAAATTATTTTGTGCAGCGATAGAGCCTTTATTTGCAGCTTTTTCGTACCAGAAAAGTGCATCTTTCATATACTTATCAGTTTGCTTTGATTCATAATACAAACCTAAATTAAGTTGTGCAACAGTATATCCTCGATTTGCTGCCATCTTATAATATTTCAGTGCTTGAGTAATATTTTTTTCTCTATTTATTCCATGTTCATACATATAGCCTAAATTATTTTGTGCTTCTACACTACCTAATGATGCAGCCTTATCATACCAGAAAAAAGCTTGTCCAAAATCTTGTTCAACAGCAATACCTTGGTAATACATCAGTCCTATGTTAAACTGTGCATCTACATCTCCATTAATTGCTTTTTGAAAATACTTTTCAAAAGTTAGTTTCTTTTCATATTTTTCATTAGCATTTACGATAAAAGTAAAACAAAAAATACACATGTATATAAATATTTTATGATACATAACTTATCTGATTGTAGTGTTAGTTTCTAAAACACTATCTTCTTCATCCCACTTAGGTTTTGTAATGTTAAAATCTCGTTTTTCGTATTCTGTGATTTTAAAACTCTGCATTGTTATATTTTTATCTTCAACTCCATCTTGTGATTCGGTTATCGGATTATGAATAATTTGCTCTTCTAACATCCTATTATTTTTTGTTGTAGGAATATAAGAGGTATTAATTTTGATTTTTTCTATATTTATATTTTGACTATTAGTAGAGGTATTCAAATCTATAAGGTCATATACTTCTGCATTATTATCCGACAAATCTATAAAATCACAAAAAACTTCATTAATATTATCATAACTACAACTTTCCCAATCTTTGTTCAATCCTATTAAATAATCTACTCTAGACCAAAACAGTTCATAGGCATTGCTAGTAAGTGGTATGTATGTTTTATCCTCATCATCTATCCCATAAGTTTGATACAAAGATAAAGTAGCTTTGAGGTTTTTATTAGTTTTATTTTGATCAACCACAAATAAAGAATGATCATTTCTTATCTTCATATCGTATATTCTATACACAGCTTTTGTTTTTGTTACATTAAGTTCATTTCTATAAGCATCTATAATAAAAGCATTTTTATCAGAAAGTGTAAAAACTCTTTTAGCTGCATGCAGTAATTGATCTTTTGTAATATTATTATCAAAATATTTAGAACTACCTTTATATGGATCTTTAGAAGAACATCCCACTAACAAAAATATTGTTATAAAACTTATCATCAAAATGTATTTATAATTTTTTTTATCTACTTGTTGCATATAATCCCAACCTGCTTAATGTTTTATAATCACTATCTGATTTTACAAAATCACCTAAAATATATATATTATTCATCTCGCCATATAATATAATACTTTTTACTGCATGTTTTTTAACTCTATCACTATCAATATTACTGCAATAATCTTTATCTAATCGTATATAATCTATCTCTAACTTATTTAACTCATCGAGTGTAAAACTATCGAGTGTAAATCTTTTTAATAATATTTGTGAATCAAATTTATGAATAATCTCACTCAAGCTTTTAAAACGCTCTAAATTTTCTTTTGCATTTAAAGCTGTTACACTAAAAATAAGATTATTTTGTGCAATCTCATTATAGAGTAAAATTCCCTCAAGCCATGATAAAAACTTTCTATCAGTTAAAGATTTCATAGAAAGATTGATGGCAATTTTATATTTTATTTTTTCATCTTTTAGATAGTTCAACACTTTTTCAATTAAAATTTTATCAAACTCAGAAGAGAGTCCTAACTTTTCTGCTACAGAAATAAAAATACCTATAGGGAACATCTCATAAGTGTTAGTATCTAAAATAATAGGAGATGCATCTTGCATAATTATTTTATTATCACTATCCATTTCAAATGTATCATAAATAAATCGAATCGTAAAATCTTCTCTTTGGATTATATCTTGTACAATCACTTCCATTTTTTTAGTTTTTTCTAAAAGTTCTGCATTATCTGAAATAACAAAAAGTTCTTTTTTATTTTTAAAACATTGCATATAAGATTCATGTGCACTTCTTAGAATAGAATCAGCTGTACCATAGTTATCAAATGGAGTAGCTCCAAAATAAACAACATCACCGTCAATTAAATATTTTCCCTTTATATGATCTTGTAAAGAATGAGATATTTTATAAAGCATACTTTTAAGTTCTTCTAAATTATCCAAATCAATAATCAAAGCAAATTCAGCACCATAAAATCTATAGACGCTACTTTTTATTTTAGGAAATTTTTTTAATAACTGCACTATTGTATGTCCAAACTCTTTTATAAGATTGTTTGCATCATTACTTCCATTTTTGTTTGCATACTCACCAAGATTATTGATTTTCCCTAAAATAATGTAGCCACTCTTATTTGAAATAAACATAGATCTTATCTCTTTGTCAAAAACTTTTTTATTTGAAAGTCCTGTTATCTCATCTATTAAATCTTTACGAGCTAAAAGTTCTCTGTTTGTATTCAATTCGTTTGTTAAACTTGCTACTTTTTTTGACATAAGTTGAAGTTTTTTAAATATAGAATCAGTATGTAATAATTTTGTATGTATATTTTCTAAACGCACATATTTATTATTTAAAATATCTGTAACATACTCAGCAATTTTTTCAAAAGGTTTTTCAATATCTTTTTTTAATACTTGTGTATAAAATAGATATAAAATAACAAGAGTAATCAAAAATAAACTTAAAGAATAGATAAATATTTTTTTGATAAATAAAATAGTTTGATCAATCAAAGCATTTTTATTTAAAATATATGTAACCTCCACAAAAGGTTTTTTTTCATACTCTATCATAAGTTTTTTATTTACTTCAATATTTTTAAATGTTACAAAATTATGCATCCAAGATTTTTCAGAAATATTTATATCTGCTAATTTCTCATGTTTTATTTGTTTATAAAAAGATAAATTAGATGTAGAGTTGTACACATTCCCATCATTGTATGATTGAAACTTAACAGGAACATTTTTTGTTGTATCAAAAAAAACATTTGGAATAAATTCATATATATTGTCAGTGAGTTTGTTAATCTTTCCATATTTATAATCTGTTGTTACATCACTTAGTTTATAGTTAATATTATTTATTTTATTTGAATTTAGCACGAGAGCTTTTTTTGAAAATACAAATCGTTTATATTTTAGTTCTATCTCTTTTAAAACCTCTATGCTTAAAAAAGTTTTTATAGAAGAATCAATTTTTTTAAAATCATTATCTATAGTTGTATTTTGCAATAACTCTTGCATATAGATAAAAGTACTATAGTTTTGCTTTTCAAATTTAGAAACAGCATCACCTTTTATATCTTCAAAATATATAAAAAAAGTTATGAAAAATGTTATAACAAAAGCAATAACTAAAAATAAAAATGATTTTATGATTGACATATTATTTCACTTCCAACTTACTAGATTTAGTGTTATACTTCCAATAAAGGTTTTGTTTATTTGAAATTTTTTCTACTCTTGGTTTGTTTCTTTTTAATTCATAAGGGAGATTTTCTATAGCATTAAGAGCCTCTTCTTCTGATAAGAAAACTCCACTTACTGCTTTAAAATAAGTTTTTTCTTTACCAAACTTAAAAAGAAATAAATCCAATTTAGAAGCATATTTATTTTCAAATTTATTTGCATCTTGCTCATAAAATAAAGTAGCTAAATTAATAGTATAATACTCTTTTGAAGCACTTAAAAACTTCTCTTTAAAACTTGCCTTATCCTTAACTTGAGTCTCTTCGATAAAAGGTTCAATTATATTAGATGGTATATCATCATTATGATATTTTTTATATAAATTTTGTTTTGATTCAATAATTTCTATAATAGGTTCATATCTATTTTTTATACTTTCTAATTGCATTAAGCTTTCATTAGCTTCTTCATAAGTTTTAAATACACCATAAAGTACTTTCACCCACTCTTTTTCTTCTCCATAAGAAAAAATAAAACTATTTTCATATATTTTTTCGTTAGTCACCAATTTTTCAGCTTCATTCATTGAAGATAGTGATGTGATATTAATTGTATAATATTCTTGAGGTGCATTTAGAAAACTTCGTTTAAATACTGAATTTGTACTAAATACTTTTTTCTTTTTAACCTTTTTTTGTAACTTTTTCTTCATAAAATTATTATGTTCTGTTTTAATATCTTTGATAGGTAATACTTTTGTGTCAACTTTTGTTATATTTAAATCTTCAACAGATTGATATGCTAACTCTTCTGTATCAAAAATATTATATGCAATATTAGACTTCACCGTATTATTTATTAATGTATCAAAGATAAAACTATTTGTTGATATATTATTTTCTTTTGCAAAATCTAAAGCTTGATAAACTTTGTCAAAATAGTATATCCAGATAGTCCATTTATTCTCATCTATAGTTAAAAACTTGTTCTCAAATGCTAAAAGTTCATCAAGTTTATCTTTTTTTACTATTTTAATTTGACCTATTGTCACATTATTTTCGATATTGTCACTTGTATTTAAATCTGACAAACTCACATTTAGGTCTGTACCTGTACTTACATTATGTTCCATTACACTTGTCGTATCATCTTCTACAATATCATTTAGAGTGATATTGTTATCTTCATTTTTCTTTTTAGTTCTTTGTTTAAGTTCACTTTTTAATAAGTTTTTATAATCACTTCGAGTAAAGTCAATATAATTATCTGCATCTATATCTAATCTAAAAAAACTTAATAGTGTTGCTGTGCTATCTAAAAGTTTAAAGTAATCAGTAATAGTACTTTTTTTATTATTGATAAGTTCTGTTTGTGCTGAATTCAGTTGTCTTTGTCCTTGAAGAAGCTCTTGAAGATCTTGTTCACCTAATTTGAAACCATCCCAATATGCTTCTACCATATCTTCTGAAGCGGCAACTTCTTCTTTTTTACTTTCAATCGCATTAGTAATTGAAATGATTGATCGATGAAGTTTAGATAAAGACCATTTTAACTTTCTGATCTCCTCTTTTTTTCGAAATCGCAACTCTCTAATTTTTGAATTTATTAATAAAATCTGATTTTTATCTTTTCCTTTATTATAAAAATTATACGAAAATATCATTTGTGCTTTATAATTTTCTTCATCAGTTTCATAATCTTCTTGATCAACTATATCTTCAGCAGATAATTCTAAATCTATCTGCGGTTTAAATGAAGCAGTTGCTTTTAAAAGGTTCATTTTTTCTGCAGCTATATTTAAATCATAGTTTTTTATTGTTATATTATTTTGAATCGCTTTTTCAACTATTTCTTCAAAGTCGTCAACTGTAGTATCAAAACTCTCTTCAAATGGAAATGTTTGCGTAAATTTATCACCTACAACATATTCATAATATTCTAAAGACTCATTAAATTTTGATTGTACTCGAATGAGTTTTGATTCAGCATTTGACACATTTGCTTTTATATTACTTAAATTTCCAATAGAAGTTGCACCTGATTCATACTTAATATTTACTATTTCTAAAATTTCATTTAAACTTTCCATATTCTGAAGATTGACATTGAATGATTGAAAATTAAAAAGAACATCAAAATATGCTTTAATAGCATTTTGAATCTCTTTTGCAATGGTTAAACGATAATTGTTTTTTTCTACTTCATATTTTTTTTCAAGATTTTTAATATTGGCAGAAGTTTCTCCACCTTCATAAAGATTTTGACTTAGCGTTAGTTTATAACTTTCATCATTATAAAACTTTTTTTCTTCATCATTATCTCCAGGTCTTGAATCTGTTCGTGAAATTTTGTAAGTACCATTTAATGACGGTAAATATTCAGCTTTGGCATTATCTATTTTTATTTTTGCTTGTCTTACCTTTTCTCTTGCTGCTTTCGCATTATTACTTTGAGCAACTGTTTCTAATACTACATCTATCAAAGATACTTTTATATATTCATCAGTATCTATAATCCTTGTGTTTAAATTAGTCACAGTACTTTTAATAGTAGATTTTGTTTCTGACAAATTGCTTAAAGGAGTTTCTATATTATTTCCAGAAACTATACAAATTATTATTGTTAAAAGAAAAAGTATTTTATTCATTTTATCTGTTTACCTTAATTTCAATTAGTATATAACCTGATTCATTTTGGGGTAAAGATTCTTTATCTTTATCATCAATGAGTCTAATTCTCACATCACTTTTTTTATAATTTTGTTTTCTTATTAAATTCCGAACATTTAATGTTCTAGCAAGTGAAATTTGTTTTGCAACTGTTGCACTTAACTGATTTGTTGGCTCAAAAGATGATACAATTACCCTATGTTTTGGATATTTATTTTTCATTTTTACAATAAACTCTTTTATTTGAACAATAATCGGATCATCTGCAATAATCTCTTTATCTGCAAAATTTACTATCATAGTATTTTCTTTTTCCATTGTATTTTGTAAAGTCGTTTTATTGTCTTCAACTTGTACTAAATCTTGCCCCACTCTTTCTAGTTCTTTTTTTTCTTGAACTTCACTAATAATACTTGACTTCATAATTTTTTTCTCTTCAGACTTCTGAGCTTTTTGAAGTTTTTCAACCATATTTGCATGTGATGATGACTCTTGTACAACTTGATCTGTAGCAACTGTACCTGTATATGATACTTTAAATTTAAATTGAGCATAGTAACCTAAATTTACAATAAGAATTAACATAAATAATAATAAAACTAAAATAGTTGAAGAGAAGATATCCACAAAAGGTGGCCAGGGATTAAATTCTTCTAAACATCTTTTTTTAGCCATTATTTCTCAATTGTAGTGTTTTGGTTTGTTTCATTTTTAGTATTAAGATTATTTATTAATACCGACAACATTTCATTGTTTTTTTCTTGTAATTCAATAAGCTTTTTTACAGTTTTATTTTCATTCATTATAGCACCTGAAACCTCTTGTAAAGATTCCTCCATAATATTTGCATTTGAAAATTGATTGATATTTAACTCTTTTAAACCTGTAGATATCTCTTCAAGTATCATCATTTGTTTTTGAGTTGTTTCATTTCCATTATCTATACTTTCACTCAACATCCCAAACATCGCTTCATTTGATTTATTATACTTTTCCATTTGATTAGATAAAGCACTAATATTATCTACAAAAAGATCCATCATACCACCTGACATACTGTTTGCAGGTGCACCTGATGTATTATTAGTACCAAGAGAACCATCTTTGTTAAAAACTTGTCCCTCAACGATTTGACCTTTCATCCAATCATTAACATCTTCTAAAAAAATCGCTTCATTTCTTGTAAGTATATATCCCATAATACTTAAAACAATAGCCGATGCAACTCCAAACAAAGAAGAAGCAAATCCTATGGCCATACCACCTAATGGTTGAGCAAATCCTGCAATAACTTCAGCTAGATTGATATCACCTGAAAGTCCTAATATAATAGAACCCATCTCATCAATCGCTTTTAATAAACCGGTAAATGTCCCAAATAAACCTATCATCAAAACAGTACCTGTAAAAAAAGTAATATAAGTTTTTGTATTTGCAAATTTATCGTCTAACCACTCAGATACATCATCAATCTCTTGTTTTGAAAAAAATAAAACTTTTTTTCTTGCTCTATTTTGAAACATATTTGCAATATTGCGAGGAAATACTTTATTGATTCCTTGTAGATAAAACTCTAACTCTTTCCCTTTTTTATATCTTAAAATAGCAAAGGTTCCTGTCAACATAGTGAGTTGAAATGCTGCATTTATAATGATAATAAGACCAATTCCTAGAACTGTTACAATAGCAACATTAAAAGTAATTGTTGCCATAAAAAATGTTATGGCAGTATCAAAATTAGAATATACTATAAAAAATAAAAATATCCATAATACAAAATAAATTTTTAATATTTTAAGTCTTCTCACAACTTCCCCTAAAACATAAATAGCATAATAGAGATAACTAATCCTAATGCTACTGTTGTAACTGTTTTTGTCATATTATCCGCAAGATTCACAAAACCATCCTCTTTGTCAATAAATTCACCCAACATAACCATACCTATTTCTGCACCGTTTATGTCATTTATCGTTTTGTATGTTCTATAATAAATCCCATCTATTAAATAGTCATTTCTTGTCATACTTTTAAAGAGTTCTTTATCAATCTCTCTTATCGATGATGTAAATTTTGTATCATAAAATGATTGTTCAACAACATAATCATTTATCATATTTTTGTATTTTCCATTTTTAGTTTCAAGAGATATTTGAGACAGCATTTTTTTATCTAATAAAAAAACATATTCATCATTAATTTTACTAAAATCTTTTTTATAGTTATGTATTGATTCTTTTACTTCTAATACACCATAAACATTATCATCTTTGATAAGTGGTTGTAGATAAGTGTTATATACTCCGTCAGACATAACTTCAATACCATAAATAGTATTTTTTGACTTAATTACAGAGATAACACTTGACCGAAGAATAGCTTGATTACTACCGAGAGAATAGATAGAAACTTTGTAGTTATTTATACTTTGTTTTAAAAATTGTTCGTTTAGTTGTGTTTCAAAAGAGATAATATCTTCTAGTTTATTTGTTTCAATTTGTTGTAACAAATTATCGTTCATTGAGATAACTAAAGCAATCTTTTTAAACTCTTCTTGTTTTGCATCAAGTAAATTTGTTACTTTTAATTTATACTCTTTTGCCATACTTTGATAGACTTTTTCAGAAACATTACTTGTCATAGTGGTAATAAGATATATTGTTAAAATAATACCTATGATAGATACAACAGTAATTGTGGTAAACCACAAACCTTTATTTCTTTGAAATCTCTCTTTTAAACCTTGAAGATACTTTATAAAACTAAACATACTTTATATTCCTTAAACATATTGACCCACTATCATAGCAAAGCTTATATTATAAAAGAGTAAAATAATAAAAAAATAATATATTTTATAAAATTTATTCACATTAGTCGTAAATTAGTGCTCCCCTAGAGAATTTTTAGTAATATCTTTAAGTGGTTTTAGTAAATAATGCATTACTGTTCTTTTTGTCGTTAGTATATTAATATTTGCTATCATCCCCATCATAATTGGAGAATCATTATCAAACTGATAATCATTTGCTTGAATTTTTACTAAATAATAAGTATTTCCCATCTTATCCATTGTACTATCTGGTGCTATACCTATAAGTTTTCCTTTGAGTAACCCATATTTTGAAAAGTCATAAGATGTTATCTCTATAGACACATCTTGTCCTACCCATATCAATGCTCGATCAGATGTTTTTATTTTTGCTTCAATCATCAAATTATCTTCAAGGGGAGTAATCTCAGCCATTTTATCTCCAGCTTTCACAATACCATTTATTGTATGAAAATAAAGCATATTAATGACACCATTTACAGGGCTAACCACCTCTTTTCTTGTATCTCTGTCTTTATTTGCTTTATTTTTCTCTTGAAGTTTTTTGATCTCTACTTGAATCAAAGAGTACTGATCATATAATTTAGATTTTTCATCTGATTCTACTGTTTTAACTTTTCTTTGCCACTCTTTTATCTCTTCTTTTACTATAGGTATAGCACTTCGTACCTCTTCAATTTGTGTATAAATTCTTTGTTTTTTTGCAAGTTCTACAATATAGTTCTTTCTTGATGTAACTTTTTTCTTTAACAGATCTTCTTGTATAGACATATTTTCAGTGGCCAGTTGCAGTTCTATTGAAAGATTTTGAAACTTTGATTCAAGTTCATCCAGTTTATACTCTTTTTGTCTTAACTGATCTTGTGCAATTGCTATTTTATTTTTGTATTTACTTTTTTCTTCTCTAAATATATGCATCTCATTTTGAATAATACTTGGTAATAATCTTCTAAATGTATCACTATAAACCAACACATTTTTTTCATTAATCAAAGCTTGCAGTCGCAAAGCTTTTGCTTCGTATGCCATAAGTTCAATCGCTTTAGAGTTTAAATCAGCATCGAAATATTCATTTTCAAGTCTATATAATATATCACCTTTTTTGACATGATCTCCTGGACTTACCAAAATTTCAGAGATAATACCACCTTCAAAATGTTGCAAAACTTTTGTTTGTCCAGAGGGTATAACTTTTCCCTCTCCTCTTACAACTTCATCAATTTGACTAAAAGATGCCCATAAAATAAATAATGTAAAAAATAAAACAATAGGGATAACGAGAGGATAATAGTTCCATTTTTCCTCTTCTAAAAATTTATTCATTATATATTTGCCTTTTTATTATTTCCACTTAATGCTGCTAGAATTTTTTCTTTTGGACCATCTGCCACTATTTTCCCTTGGCTAAGAACGATTACTCTATCTACAAGATCAAGTGCAGAAAATCTATGAGTGATAACTATAACAGTTTTATCAGTAGCTATAACCGATTTCAGTTGATTTATAAGTGTTTTTTCTAAGCCAACATCAAGTCCTGAAGTTGGTTCATCAAGTATTAGCATCGATGGATCGTTGAGTATAGCACGAGCCATTGCTACAAGTTGTCGCTGACCCGTTGAAAGATTACTTCCTCTTTCACCTACTTGCAATCCATCCCCTTTTCCTGATTTTTTCACTAACTCTTCAAGTCCTGTGATACTTATTAGTTCCATCATTTTTTCTTTACTAATTGGTCTTGAAAGTTCAATATTTTCTTTAAGTGAACCATTAAATAAAAATGGTTCTTGAGGCATTACACCAATATTTTGTCTTATTTCTACAGGATGCATAGTAGAAGTATCGTGTCCATCAAAATATATAGACCCACTAGTTGGAGTATACAGTCCTGTTAAAAGTTTTAAAAGAGTACTTTTACCTGCTCCTGTTTGTCCAATAATACCGACTTTTTCCCCTTTATTTATCTTAAAGGAAACCTTATCTAAAGATGGGTATTTACTATCTTTAAAAAAGAAATCAACATCTTTAAACTCTATTTGCCCTTTAAGTTTTCCAATACCTACTTCTAACTCTTTTTGGCTTTCTATTGGAAGATGCCAAAAATTATTAATAGTATTTATAGATTCATTAATCTCTTTAAATCGTATCACCATCATTGATACATTGATCACAGGCACCATTGCCCTACTTGCTAAAATAGTAACAGCAATAAGTCCCCCTACACTCAAATTTTTAGCAGCTATTTCAAAAACACCAACTACAATAACAAACATGGTTACAAGTTGAATAACTGTTTGAGAAAGATTCATAGACAAAGCATTTAAAGATTGTATTCGTAAACTTATAGCATCAGAAAAAGCGACGATATTTCTCCAGTTAAAAAGCTTTGTGCTAGTTGCGTTTGTAAGTTTTATACTTTGACTACCTTGTATTGATTCTACTAAATAGCTTTGTTTAGACTGCATATTTTCAAGGTTTTTAGCACTAAGATTTGAAATAGGTATTTGAAGAAGTACATTAAATATCAGTATAAGAATCGCAGCTATTGTTGGTACAGCAGCAACAGCAGGAGATATCAAAAATATAACAAACAAAGCTATAAAAAAGAAAGGAAAATCAATCACTTGAACCAAAGACCGCGTAGCAAAAAACTCTCGTACTTGTTGTAACTCTCTAAAAAGATTAGCTTTGCTTCCTGTCATCATATCATCATATTGAGTTTGAATAAGTAATACTCTTTTCATCAACTCCTCTTCTAGATGAAGACCTAGCTTTTTACCTGTTTTTTCAATAATATAGTTCCGAACACTTTTAAATATCAAATCAAATATAAGTATAACACCAACACCAAGACTTAAAACAAATAATGTTTCAAAAGCACTATTAGGAACAACTCTATCATAAACACTCATAGTAAATAAAGGAACTGCTAGAGCAAAAAGATTGATAAAAAATGTTAAAATTCCTATTTCTATATATGAACGCCAAAAAGATTTTACAGGATCAAAAAACCAAGACTTTTTTTTCTCTTTATCTATATATTCTTTTTTCTTTTCATCTCTAAAAATAATGATAGCTTGCACATATTTCTTTAAAAGATTTTTTTCTATCTTTTTCTCTATTTTTTCGTAAGGATCATACAAATAAGCATTTTTTCCATCTTTTTTGAGATAAACCATAGGATGATTTTCAGCATCAAAAATAATACAAGGTAAAAAATAACTTGGTATCTCATCTGCAGTGATATCTTTTTTTATTGAGTAAAGTCCTAAATTTGATATCACCTCAGATACACAATTTTCATCAAAACCATTTTGCGTTTTTGGAGTAAAACTAGAGATAGTTTCAAGTGAAATATCACCATAATAAAAATCTAGTATAAATTTTGTAGCTATTAAAAGTGGATCAGATTGAAACTCACTATTTTTAGCTACTTTTTTTTGTTCATTCAATAACTATGCCTTATTTTTTTAATTTTAGTTTATATTCTTTATCCATTTTAGCAAAGAGTGATTGAAATACAGCTTCCCATATTCTATTTTGTTTTTGTCTAAATAGTTTCATAGAGGGATATAAATACGATGTATCACCTTTATTAAGCCATCGCCAGTCTGGATATTTTTGAAGAAGAGTATAAGTTTTTACTCCAATTGCCCCAGCTAAATGTGCTACACTTGTATCAGAACTGATTACTAAATCTAACTCTTTCATAAAAGAGGCTGTTTTTGAAAAATCCGAAAATTTGTCTGTGAAATCTATCATATCATTTTCATATCCATTGTGTTCTATTTGTTCACTTCCATAGCCTACTTGAAGCGAATAAATTTGGATTTTTGGATTTTTTATAAGAGGTTCAAAATGACTTAGGTCAAATACTTTACCATCATAGCTCTCCCCTGTTGCAGAAGCAGACCAACAAAGTCCTATTTTGATTTTGTCGTTTTGGAGTTGAAACTCTTCATCTTTTTCTACTTTAAAGTAAGGTTCAGTTGGAAAATCACTAAAACCTCGTACATCTAAGATATAAGCTAAACTCATAATAGGAAGATGTAAATCAAAGCTTGGTGTATTTTGCTCATCTCGACCTACAACTATATCAATACACTTCATACTCTCAAACAGTGTTTTAAGTTCATCTCGACACTCTATTGCTAAAGTACACCCAAGAGCTTTAAGTTGTGGCAAAAACCTAGCATACATAATACTATCACCAAACCCCTGTTCACTATGTACAAGAAGAGTCATCCCTTTTATATCTTCACCTTTTTTCATCATAGGTTTTGAAAATATATGTTTATGTTTGTATATATGAGATTGCATCTCCTCTTTTCTAAAACGCCACTCATACTCTTCTAAACCATGAATAAAATCACCTTTAGATAAATACACCGTTGACAAATCAAAATGAGCATTTTCAAAATCTGGTTTTAATTCTATAGCTTTTTTATAACTTTTAATAGCTTTATTCGTAAAGCCTAGGTTTTTATAAGATGTCCCTAAATTACTGTACGCATTGTATCCATCTGCTTCCAGTTCTATTGACTTTTCATGACACTTTGAAGCTTTTTTATACTCATGTAGTTTATTAAATACATTTCCTAAGTTTGTATACGCACCACTATGTTTAGGCATTTTTTCTATAGCAGTTTGCAAAGACTTTATCGCTTCTTCATATTTTTTTGCTTTATTTAAAGCTGCTCCCATATTACTATATACTTCATAATAACTAGGGTCAGTATCAAGAGCTATTTGAAATATTTTTGCACTTTTATCATAGTTTTTTTCTTTATATAAAATTACACCAATATTATTTATAGCTTTTGCAAATTTGGGATTAACTCTTACTGCATTTTTATATGCCATAATCGCTTTTTTAGTATCGCCAAGTTTTTCGTATAAAATTCCTAAATTATTAAAGGCATTGTAATTTAATGGATATATTTTTACACCATAAAGGTACAATTTTATAGCTTCATTATATTTTTTTTCATCAATAGCTTTTCTTGCTTTTTGTAAAATTATTTGACTATTTTGAAGAATTTGTTTCATTTTTGTATTTTTATACAAAGCCTCAAAAGTATGCTTAGAGATATATTCATTTCCAGCACTTACAGGAAGTTTTTGTTTTATTTCTAATTCAAAAAAATCTTCTAATACTGAGAATATATCTAATTTATTCGATACCCAACCCTTGTTTGTTGGAATTGCTGTTTGAATGTTATTCAAAACAAAAAAACTTCCATTTTCTTTTAGTGAAGACTGAATCAATGCTATATCAGATACAGGATCAATACAATGTTGCAGAACCCAAACAGCTAAAGCAGTATCAAACCTCACACCTTGAAATATCATATTTTTATATTGTTTTGGCGAAATAGCTTGGAATTTATTTGAATTCACATATTGGGTTGCATGTTCTCTCATTGTTGGACTAATATCAACTCCAACTACTCTACATCCAAATTTTTCAATAAGTTCTTTTGAAAGTCTTCCTATACCGCACCCAAAATCAACTACTAAACTCTCCCCGTTAAAAGAGATTTTGTTTGAGATAGAGTCTATTAAATATGGCGTTTCATTTTCCCATCGTACTTCACTCGTAATATTTTTCTCATGTGTGAGTATTATTCTTTTTGCTTCATCCAAATCTTTTTTGTTAAAAATATTTGGATTGTATTGAGTATAATTTTGATTCATATATGCTAAAGACAATAAAGTCTTTTCCCCTTTTTACTTAGTTTGAAAAATTTTTTGGAAATTATTTAAAGATTTTGTATGTGCATCTATCACACTCATCCACCCTTTTTTTGCCCAAAGTGCAAGTGTAGCATCATCTAATTTAAGTAGTTCATCTCTATTTATAACATAAAACTCTTCTAAAATTATTTTTTCATCACCATTTACATTCACTCTGAAATCTTTTTTTACAAGTAAATCTTTTTTTTCTAATTCTTTTACTATTATTCTACTTATTTCTCTTTTATTATTCAAAGCTCGTACTTGTTCGATTTTTTGGTTGGCTAACTCTTCTAGTTCAGCTTTCTGATTAAGTATAGTATTCTTTTTATTTTTTCCTACATACTCATCATTTGTATCAATTGCAATAACTGTATTCAAGTTTTCATCTGTATCTTTTATTATAATATTAAAAAATGGATATGTTTTTACAAAGTTTGCTATATATGCTGTGTTATTATTATAAATATTTACCTCTTTTGAAATCCCTGTAAAAGCTACAAACTCTTTATTATCTCCTGCACTTATAAATACTGGTGCAAAACAACTCATATCTAAAATTTCATCAACTCCAACAGGAACAACACCAATATTTTTTGCCACTACATCAAAAGATATTTCATCAAATTTAATACCATTATGTTTCTTTTTGTCTAATACTTCTATATTTTTATACATTTTATTTCCTTTTTTTTGTTTAATTTTATGACGCTGCAATAGTAAGTGATATGTCTTGTGTAGCACCACCATTATCAGTATCTATTAGATATGTTTTATCTGTAGCAGTACTAGATAAACTAATATCATCATAACTCCAGTTTGTACCACCATCATCAGACCATCTATAGTTAGCATCACTTGTACTAATGTTTACAGTATCATCTCCAGCTCCACTAATAGTAAAGTTCGTATTTGTACCATCTAGCCAACTATTTATATCTGAAGCATCCATATTAACTGTATTGTTATCTACTAAGTTAAGTGCTTCAATATTGCTAAATGAATCAGCTGTAAAAGTTTGACCAGAATAACCACTTATATTAACCGTATCAGTACCAATTCCACCATCTACATCATTGATATTTGAGAAATCTAATGTAAAATTATCATCCCCCGTTCCACCAGTTATTTTAGATATTGAACCTTCATTTCCTGAATCAATTGTAACATTATTTCCACCATCTTGTAACTCTAACTCTTCAAATCCGTCTAAGTTAGTAAAATCTAAATTCCCATCAAATCCTAAACTTAGCTTATCATCTGTACCTTCTAAACCTGTTAAAGTATGAGATCCTAATTTATTAAATTCTGATAAATCATCTAACACAACTTCATCTGTACCTGCTGCAAAATCTATATTTTCTATATTTGATACATTGGATAAGTTACTAAAGTCAAGTGTTCCGTTTGTTTGAAAATCTAAAGTATCGCCTGTTCCTGTGTTTGCTCCACCATCAATAGTCATAGAACTTGTTAAATCTTCCATATCTATTTTTATCGTATCATCACCACCTCTTGTGTTGATAGTTGTAAAACCTGCATCTGTGATCTCAGTTCCACCAAGAGTGATAGTATCAGATCCACTATCACTTAAGTTTAATGTCTCAAAATTAGATAAATTTGTAAAATCTGCATCTGTGTATGTTCCACCTGCATCTGTGATATTTAAGACATCAGTGTCACCTGCTCCTGCATCTATGTTATCTGCACTTGTTAAATTTGTTTTTGCAATATTTACAATATCACTTCCACTATTTAGATTTAAATTTACAGTATCTAAAGCATTATCACCTAATGTTACAGTATCAGCACCCGTAAAGAAATCAACTTTATCTATTCCACTTATGTTTGTAAATACATTACTATTCAATGCTCCACTATTACTGAAACTTATAGTATCCGTTCCACTACCTACAATTTTATCTGATGTAGTTAAGTCTGCTATATCTGCATAAATTACTTCATTTGTTCCTGTACCTAAGTTTAAAGTTACATTATCAAGTTTTGTATCGTTATCTGCTATTGTAACAGTGTCATTTCCTGTATGAAAATTAACTTCTGATACATTTGTAACATTTGCAAAATCTCCACTTGTAATAACACCAGCTGTTGTAAATGTTATCTTATTTGTAGCATCTACACCATTGATAGTATCTAAATTACTTAAATCATCAATTGCATAATAAAATGTATCTACACCTGTTCCACCAGTAATATTAAAGTTTTTAGTACCAACAGTTATAGCATTTACACCATTTGCTAAATTTATATTCTCTACATCTATATTTGTAAGTTGAGTTGCTGTTATAGTTCCTGCATTTATAAATTCTATGATGTCAGTTCCACCATTCCCATTTATAGTATCTGCACTACTTAAATCTGTTATAGTGAATTTAAATGTATCAGCATTATCTCCACCATTTATAGTACCACTATTTGTACCTACGGTTATAGTATTTACTCCACCATCTTTTAAGTTGATAGTTTCTATTCCAGATACTCCTGATAAGTCACTTGTACCTGTTGTAGTTATATTTAATGTATCATTTGAACCAGATGTTGCTGTTATAGTATCTGCACTTGTTAAATTTGTAGAATCTACATTTACTATATTTGTTCCACTACCTAGTGTTACTGTGTCATCTCCACCCATTAAATTTAAAGTCGTATTTTCATCAGTAAGTTTGATAGTGTTACTACCATTTCCTTCATTTACTACTATATTACCTGTAAAACTATCATCAACTAATGAACTTAAATCTATATTAGAGTTAGCTGTAGCACTATTTAAGATAATAGTTCCTCCACCTGTAAGCTTCATAGTACCCGTTAATTGTGTTGAAGAAAGAGTCAATGTAGCACCATTAGCTACATCAAATCTATCAATTCCAGCTCCTAAAGTCTCACCACTTAAATCTACATCTCCATTTACATCAAGAGTGATATCTCCTGTACCAGTTTTTGAGATACTTGCAAAATTATTATTAGCAGGAGTCGCTGTATCTGCTGTGATAATCACTTCTCCACTTGCATTGGTTGCTATTGCTATTGTATCACCATTAAAATCAGCGGCTGATACTGTTACTTTTTTTGTATCTGCTACATTTATATTTGATACTTGGTTATCAAGTCCTCCACTTAGATTAACTGTACCATTTGCTGTAATAGTTTCAAAGTTTGCAATATTTGTACTTGCAAATGACAATCCATCTGCACCGATAATTAAATTATCAGTACCATTAGCTCCACCATCAACATTTGTCAAACCTGTTGTATCTATTATAGTTACAGTATCATCTCCAGCTCTTGTATTGATTGTATCAAATCCTGCTTCTTGTATCTGTGTAGATCCTAATGTAATTGTATCATTTGAACCATCACCTAGATTTAGTGTCTCAAAGTTAGATAAGTCTGTAAAGTCTGCATCTGTAAAATTCAAACTTCCGCTTGTATCTGTAATATTTAATACATCTGTTCCACCTTTTGCGTCTATTACATCTGCACTACTTAGGTTTGCTTTTGTTATATTAAAAGTATCAGCCCCGCTTCCACCATTTATGATAGTTGTATTTGCACCAACTTTTACAGTATTTGTTCCATTTGCAAGATTGATAGTTTCTATTTGGTTTACATTTGTAAGGTCTATAGATGTTCCAGCTGTTGTGATATTTAATGTATCATTTGAACCTGCTGTTGCATCTATAGTATCTGCATTTGTTAAATCATTTGCTTTTATATTTACTGTATTTGTTCCAGTACCTAGTGTTACTGTGTCATCTCCACTTGTAAGATTTACAGTACTATTTTCATCGTTTAAAACAATTGTATTGTTTGCTGTGCCGTCATTTACTGTTATTGTACCTGTGTAACCATCATCAACCAAAGATGATAAATCAATATTTGCATCAGCAGTAGCACTATGAAGCTCAATAGATCCTGCACCTGCAATAATCATAGCACCTATTAATTGAGTATTAAAAAGTGTCAGAGTTTGAGAAGCTGCTACATCATATCTATTTATAGCACCTAAGTTTTGATTTTTTAAATCAACTGTATTATCTACATCTAAGGTGATATCTCCATTTCCAGTATTGGTTAAGTTTGCAAAGTCATGGTCACTAGCTGTTGTAGTTGACTTGATGATTAAATTTCCATCTCCAATAGATACTACATTTTCATCATCAATTTGTGTCGCTTTTACTGTAAGTGCCATACCAGTTGCCACATCAAACTCATCAAAAATATTTCCAGAGATTCCTTCTATATTTTTACCACTTAGGTCAAGATTATTATTTACATCTAAAGTGATTTTTCCTGTTGCATCATTTTGTACTGTAATATTATCAAAATCATGATCATTCATATTAGTTGTTGCTTTTACTATGATTTGTCCGTTACCTTCTGTATGTAACTTCATAGTTTGTCCATCTATATCTTTAGCACTTATAGTTACTATTTGTCCATTTTTTGCCAATATCTCTTCAAAGTTTAGTAGTGTAATATCTGATAAATCAACATTTGTACCAATTACAGTTAAGCTATCAACTCCTGCACCTGTACCACCATCTATAGTGTCTATTCCAGAGATATCAGTTAATGTTACAGCATCACTTCCTGTACCTAATTTTAATACTTCAAAGTTTTCCAATACATCATCGTTTGAACCATCATCTATAGTAATAATTGCTCCGTTTACATCTACTGTAGTAGCTATTGTAGCTTCACTATAATCAGCTGTATCAAGACCATCACTATTCGCTCCTGCATCCATCCCTACAAATGTAGTATCAGCACTTATAGTATCTTTTCTAAAAATATCTGCTTTGCTTGTACCTACAAAGTTTTCAAACTCTATAAACTTATCATCACCATTTCCAGTTGCCGTACCTGCATCAAAATCAATCGTTACATTATTTGAAGCATTTGCATAAGTTAAAGTATCATTTCCAGTTCCACCAATGAAACTATTAGAATAAACACTACCATGTGCTGTGTCATCGCCACTTCCTAGTTTGATATTTTCAATTCCTACTACAGTGTCTGTTCCTACCTCTACACCAGTAGCTCTATTGATTGTCAGATCAATATCTACAGCTGTTGTATGTGTACTATAGTCGATCCAGTCACCATTTGACTGATCAGTATCTCCACCATCTATATAGTCATTATCTGTATCAACACCTGCAAATATTCTATCAGCTCCAGCTCCACCTAGAAGTCTATCAGCTCCTGTACCACCTTTTAGTGTATCATCTCCTGCCATACCTTCTAAAGTATTTGATTCACTGTTTCCAACGATACTATCTGCTTGTGTATTTGACCCTATTAAGTTTTCTATATATTTTAGAGTATCTGCTCCATTTATATTTACTGTAGTATCTATACCATTTTCATTTAGTGTCACATTTAATGATGCATCAACTCCACTATAATCAACAGTATCACTATCATTTCCACCATCAAACAGATCTGTACCAGCATTACTTATAAATATATCATCGCCATCATCACCATACATTTTATCCGATCCAGTTCCACCATCTATTTTATCATTAGCATCTCCACCATGAAGTTCATCATCGCCAGCTAATCCATAAATAGAATCATTTCCACCTTGTCCATAGATAGTATTTCCATAATCTACATTTTCATTATCACCAGTTAAAGTATCTCCTGAACCACTTCCAATAATATTTTCAAAGCCTGAGATAGTATCTGTACCTATATTTGCACCTGTTGAAGTTAAATTAGAACTATCAAGATTTACCGTAACCCCTGCTGTAGATGTAGTATATACAAGTGTATCGATTCCATCACCACCTTTTAGGATATCATCTCCAGTTCCACCTTCAACAATATCATCTCCAGATCCTACATCTATATCATCAGCTCCACCTAAGCCTTGAATATAGTCATTTCCAGCTCCACCTGTGATAGTATTATTTTTACCATCTGCTCTTATATAGTCATCTTGGTCACTTCCATCAATATGCTCTATTCCATAAAACTTCGTAGAGTTACCATTGAACTCAATATTATTATCAGTTGTCATATCAACTGTTATCTCATATAAAGCCGGATCTGCATCTGGATTTATCAATATGTCGCTATTCGCATCATTTACTATTCCTGCACCTGTATTTACTAAAATTATTTTATCATCCAAACTTGTATCTGTTGAATCATCTCCACCATAGATATAGTCAGATTTTCCAACCTCATTTGTAGAGAGAGTAAAAGTATCTGCCCCATCTTTTCCATATAATATATTTGTAACACCATTGCTACCTATGATAATATCGTCATCTTTTGTAGCAACTACATTTTCTACATTTGTAATAGTTTGATCATTTCCAAAAGCATCTGTACTTGTCTCATCTTGTAAATTTACAGTGATACCTGTACCATCTGTACTATCTTTAAATATAACAGTATCTTCAGCTGTTCCACCATCAATTCTATCAGTTCCCTCTTCATCATATATGATATCATCACCGCTATCACCATAAAGTCTATCATCACCGATTCCACCCCAAAGAGTATCTTCATCTGCTCCACCAGTGATGTTGTCAGCACCAGCATCACCATAGAGTCTATCAGCTCCACCATCTCCAGTTATTCTATCAGCTCCAGTTCCACCAAAAATTAAATCTGCTCCTGAATACCCAGAGATATCATCATCTCCACCCATACCAAGAACTGTATCATCACCTTCATAAGCATCAATATTACTAGCACTATCATCATCAACCATTATGTCTTTTACGGTACTTAAATAGTATGTTTCAAAATCTGAACCTGTACCATCTTTATATAAATAATCTTTTTCACTAGAACCTCTTGATATCTCAAAAAAGTCATGACTTCCATCTGCTATTGTAGATAGTCCAGATACTGTTTTACTTACAATTGTAGCTGATACATTTGTATCACCTGAGCCATCATCATTTGTATCAATTGAAGTACCTTGAAGGATTATATTCATACCAGAACCTGAATAATTATGTCTATAATCTAGTCTATCTCCTGTATCACTACCACCAGATACATTCCAAGCTGTATAGGTATCTGCTCCACCTATGAGTATATCATTTCCACCACCAGCTGTTGCTCTATCATTTCCGTCACCTAAATCATAAGTGTCATCACCTGCTCGACCTAGTATATAATCTTCTCCACCAAACATAATAAAAGTATTATTAGCTGTACTTCCCCAAGCTCTTGTATTTTGTGTATATGAAGTAGTTTCACTACCAATGATATTTTCAAAATTTGTAGCTGTTACAGTACCTCCACCATCATTTCCGTTTAAGTCAATTTCTCCTCTATAAGCATACTCTAAACTTAACCAATCACCATCTGTATGATCTCCACCATCAAGATGATCACTACCAGAATCTGATAAGAAAATTGTATCATCCCCATCATTTCCATATAATGCATCATATCCAGTATCACTACCTCTTAAGATATCACCTTGGTCCGACCCTAGAACTCTTTGAATACCTGATAAAGTATCACTTGTACCATATCCATCATTTACAGTTGTTTGAGAAGTAAGATTTACTTCTATTTTATTTGTATTTTCATCAAAAGCAGCTTCATCCCAAAATTTATCAAAGGCTACGGTGTTTGTGTTTGCTCCACCTGTTATAATATCAGCACCTGTTCCACCATAGAAAGTATCATTTCCAGCTCCACCATCGAGTGAATCCTCTCCAGCTCCACCTACTAAAATATCAGCACCTGTTCCACCATAAAGTGTATCTACTCCACCTTTTCCATCAAGAAGATCATCTCCCCCATATCCATAAATTTTATTTTCACTATTATTACCAATAAGTGTATCTCCAAATGCTTCAGTACCACCAAGGTTCTCAATCCCTTTGATTCCCTCTTCTGTTACTGTAGTTCCATCTGTAACTAAAGTACCATATCCATCATCAATAACAACACCAGTAGTTGTAGCATCTCCATCACTATCAACTTTGCTTAAATCCACCCAAACTCTATGTTCAGCAGCTCCACTTAAGTCAGCAGGATAGTTAAAATCTAAAATATCTTCACCAGCTCCACCATCGTATTGGTCACTACCAGATCCACCTCGTAAAGTATCATCACCTTCTCCACCTACAAGATAATCAGCTCCGCCATGCCCATAAAGAATATCATCTCCTGTATATCCATCTAGTGAGTTGTTTGCACTATCTCCACCTAATGTATCTCTATAAGTAGTCCCTTTTAAGTGTTCTATTTGAAAAATTGAAGTAACACCAAGTCCACCAGTAACAGAGCCACCTATCATATTTGCTGTCACACCTACATTGTATTCAGTCCAAATCCCTGTATCTGTATAATCTTGCGTATTTAAATCTACATTTGTCATATCAGTTACAGCTTTATAGTATTTTCCATCTACACTATTTAAAACTACATCATCTCGATCAAAATCTAAAGAGGTAGTAGTACTACCGTCATTTGTACCTTGAAGTACTCCAATAGCTTCAAAACTTAACCAATCTCCACCATTATTTCCAACACTATCTGTTGGATCATGAATATCTGCTCCATCAACTAAGCCACCATAAATTTTATCTCCACCATCGCTGGCTATAATAGTATCACTTCCTGTACCACCAATAATAGTATTATGTGCTCTGTCACCTTTGATGATATCATTATTGTCTGATCCTATTACACCTGTAATATTGTATAAATCATCATACCCATCACTAAATCCATCATCCATAGTTTCATGTGCTACATCTGAACCTGTTTCATCTTTTTTATCAAGATATACAACAACTCCACTTGTAGCATCTTCATAAGTTACAAAATCTGTACCAGATGCACTATTTGATGTTATATTATAAATATCATCTACATTTCCACCATATATAGTGTCATTTCCAGCTTGACCATTAAGAGTATCACTTCCATCAGAACCTACAAGAATATCATCTCCAATACCACCATTGATGATATCATTTCCAGCCCCACCATCTAAAGTATCTTCAAAATCTGTTGTAGTAGTATTTGTTGTAGTACCATTAAATCCATTTATAGAGTCACCATAAGTTGAACCTTTAATTATCTCGATATGGTCTTTTAAATAGTTTGTTTCCCCATTTACAACAATGTCTCCAAAATCTCCACCTATACCATCTTTTAAATTAGCAACAATTTTATAGTCATTTTCTGTACTAAAAGTAAGTAAATCAACTCCTGCTCCACCTGTTACACTATCATTTCCACTTCCTGTTACAAAAGTATCATTTCCAGCATCTCCGAAAAGTTTATCATCATTTTCATTTCCATAGATAGAATCATTTCCTTCTCCACCATATAAAGTATCTTTTCCTGTTCCACCTTTTAAGATATCAACACCAGCTCCACCATCAATATAGTCATTTCCTTGATTTCCTTCAATTGTATCATCACCCGCATTTCCTAATAAACTATTATTACTACTATTTCCATATATCTCATCAGCTCCAATAGTACCAACAGCATTTTCAATACCATCTAAAGTATCTACTACATCATTTCCACTTGTATCTTTTGCTCCATTTTCATCAGCAGTACCATTTAAATCAACTTTAACTCGACCATCTAATTCAAGATTTGCATCTGATTCAGTAATAGTATCAAACGATGAGATATATAAATTTGTTCCATCGTGTGAGATACTTCCCTGGTTCGATGCATTTGCATTAAAATCAGCCACAAGACCATCTAATATATCACTTAAATTTCCTGTACCATCAGAAGTAAAGTTTATATTTGTTCCACCTATTGCAAAACTATAACTCGTAGTAGCTAGAGCAGTTACAGCTATACGATACATATTGCTGTAGTCTACTGTATCACCTTTACTTCCGTGTGCTCCACCTATAATTTCATCAGCTCCAAACGAACCATAAATAACATCATCACCCTTATATCCATCAAGAGTATTAACAGTGGTAAAATCATCATCACCTTTTAGTTTATCATTATTCTTAGTTCCACGAACATTAAAAATTCCCTCAACAGAATCATAACTATTAGCTTCATCGCCTATTTGCACTATCTCTTTTTCATTATTTGTAGTGGAATCTTTATCATCTCTACTTAAGTCGGCATCTATAGCTCTTGTATCATCTATATAACTATAATCTACCCAGTCACTTCCATTAGCACTACTATTGCTTATCGACCAATCAGTCATATCTATAGTTACATCTCCACCATAAATAACATCTCCATCAAGCCCACCTAAGATAGTATCACTTCCACTTTGACCTACAATAGTATCAGCACCATCTCCACCATAGATCACATCTTTGCCTCCACCTGCTAAGATGATATTTATATTTTCATCTCCAATAATAGTATCAGCATGAATAGAACCTATAATATCTTGTATATCTTGAAGCTTATCAGTACCCTCTCCTGTAGCTGTCAAAGTCGCTAAAGTTACCTCTTCTTCTAAACTTAAGTTATAGTCACTAATAGATGATGATAGATTTATATTGATACCAGTTGAAGAACCACTGTAATCAACAACATCTCTAAATGCATCATCTCCATCAGCTAGTGTAGCAGTATTTCCATAGATAAAGTCATCACCCAATCCACCACTAAGTGTATCCGCACCATCTCCACCTACTAATGAATCTGTACCAAAACCACCAAACATAGTATCACTATCATCTAATCCAAACAGATTATTATTATTTTCATCTCCTGTAATAATATCTTTTTGATTTGTTCCTTTGATGTGTTCTATCTCAACTGCAGTTTCTGTATTTCCAAAACCATCATTTGTAACATTGTCACCATCTTTATCACTTAAATCTACAACAATACCTTGTGTACCAGCACTAAAATCAGCTAAATCATTTCCAAGTCCACCGTCAAGATAATCAACTCCATCAAGACCTATAAGTGTATCGTCACTATTTCCTGCTTCTATAGTGTTGTCATCACTACTTCCTGTAAGTGTATCTACACTATCTGTACCAATTACATTTTCAATATTGATAACTAAATCATTTTTACCAATACCAGCTGATACAGCTGTTCCAGCTTCTAAATTTACTACAACTCCAGAGATAAGATCACTATAGTTAACAGTATCTTCATCATAGTGAGAATCACTCATTGTCATATTTGTAAGATTTGTCACCTCATCTGTTAGTGTGGAGATGATGATATCATTTGTACCATTTATAGAGATAGCACCTTTTTGTACTGCAACATTATCTGCATTAAAAGCATCTACTATTGCTTGGGCTACTGTAGCTTTGTCATCTCCTGCTCCTACATTTACAGTTATCACTGTTCCATTTATCTCAAATGAGTATAAAGTTTGACCAGCTGTAAAAGCAAGCAAGAAGTCTTCCCCACCATGAATAGTATCACTTCCTGCTCCACCACTAATAGTATCATTTCCTGCATTTCCAATAATAGTATTGTCTAAAGAGTTTGCTTTTACTATATCTATACCAGCACCACCCTCATAGTGTTCTATACCACTTATCAGATCTTCATTTGACCCACCAATATTTACTATACCATCAGCAAAATCTACAGTGATATTTTGAGATTCATAAGAGTAGTCAACTAAGTCATTGGTACCAGAACCACCTACAATAGTATCTTTACCAGCTCCACCTACAAAAGTATCGTCATTTTCTCCACCATCAAGATAGTCATCTCCTGCTCCACCTTTTAGTGTATCATTTCCTGCATTTCCTTTTAGTGTATTTGAAAATTCATTTCCAGTGATAACATCTATACCACTTGTTCCTGTGATATTTTCTATATTTTGTATCTTATCTATATATCCACCATTTGCATCTGTTACAGTTACATTATTATACCCCTCACCATCAACTGTTTGGGTTAGGTCAACTGTGATACTTGTAGCTTCATATTGAGTATAATCAATTGTATCACCTTTTCCTCTGTATGGATTTGTAGAGCCTTGAGTTGTACCTGCATCTATAGTATGTTCACCACCATCAAACTTATCAGCTCCAGTTCCTGCATAGAAGTAGTCATCACCTTTTCCACCTATTACAGTATCTTCACCACCACCATCTTTGATAACATCATCTCCATCTTGTCCATCTAAGATGTTTTTTAAATTATTTCCTGTGATATTATCACTTGCTTGTGAACCTGTGATATTTTCAATAGAAGTATAAATATCTATACCTATACTAGTACCAGTTGCATTTCCACCTGTTGCTGTAAGTGTTGCATCTATAGAGTTTGTTTCACCTGCATAATACGCTGTATCACTTCCCTCGTCACCTTTGAGTTTATCATCATCAGCTCCACCTATAAGTGTATCATCTCCATATCCACCTAAAAGCTCATCTTCTCCTGCTCCACCATCAAGTGTGTCATCTCCATATCCACCATAGATCTTATCATCGCCATCTTCTCCATAAAGCTCATCATCATTTACCATAATATTACTACTAAGTGTATCATCTCCATAGATAGTGTCATTGTCAGTTCCACCATAAATAGTATCTATACCATCTCCACCAACTAAGAAGTCAGCTCCAATAGCACCATTGATATAATCAGCTCCACCATTTCCTAAAAGGCTATTAGACTCATCATTTCCTACTAAGCTATCGTCATTTTGTGTACCTGAGATATTTTCGATATTTGCTATGATATCTTTTTTATTATCAGCTGTATCTGTAAAGTCTCCATCAGTATCGGCATCTATTATCACTTCACCATTGGCTAATTTAGCAAAAATACCACCATTTCCTAGAGTTCCACCATTTTCATCTATACCTATACCTGAGTAGTCAACAGTATCACTATTATCTCCACCATCTATATCATCGCCTGTATCAGATATATTGGCTTGTGTAAAGTAGTCATCTCCTGTTCCACCTTTTAGTATATCAGCTCCTGCTCCACCAATGATTTCATCATCACCTGTTCCACCATCTATATAGTCAGCTCCACCTGCACCATCAAGTTTATCAGCTCCAGCCATACCTAGAAGTGTATTTTTAGAAATATCACCTGTGATAATATCATCAGCAGTACTTCCTGTTACATTTTCAATATTTTTGATAAAGTCATTGTTATTACCTGTGATAAATACCTCTGCTAGTGTACCCTCATTTAGAGTTACATTGATAGTGTTATTTTTAGAGCTATAGTCTATAGTATCTCCATATACTTCTTCTCTTGAATTTGGAACATCACTTTCACCACCATCTATAGTATTTGTTACACCAGATTTTGTGATAAACGAATCATCCCAATCACTTCCTATAACATTTTCAATACCTTTTATAGTATCTGTTATTACAGTACCACTTACAGTCTCTTTTGCAGTTTCATTTTCTAAATCTACTTGTACTCCTGTAGATTCAACAGCATCATAATCATACTTAACAGTATCAACTCCACTTCCACCTATAAGGATATTTGCTACAGAGTTTCCTGTAATTGTATCAGCACCACTTGTACCTGTGATATTTTCTATATTACTTATAGTGTCATCATTATCTGTGTTTGAATGTGTTCCATCATTATCATAAACTGTAACTATTGATGTTCCACTATTTTGAAGAACTACCTCTATTTTATTATCAGTATCTGTTAATGCACTATAATCAACTGTATCGCCTAAGCCATCATTTGTAGTAAGATCTCCATCTATTACATCAGCACCATCATCCCAAGATGAAGCATAGAAAGTATCATCGCCACTATTTCCTGTTAAGAGATCATCTCCAGCTCCGCCATACAGAGTATCATTCCCTGCTCCACCTTCAAGTATATCAGCAGCTCCATCATCAACAGTTCCAGCATCATTATCATCTCCATAAAGAATATCATCTTCAGTTCCACCTAAAAGATGATCCGCTCCATCTTTTCCATAAAGAGTGTCATTTTGCCCTTGACCATACAGAGTATTTGTATCACTATTTCCTGTAAGTGTATCACCCTCTATATTTGAACCTTTTACATGCTCTATACCATAAATAGTATCTGTACCTTGATCTTGTGAAGTTGCGGTTCCTGCTAGGTTTGCTTCACCTAAAGTTACAGTCATCCCTTTGATAGCTTGTGTATAATCTATCAAATCATTTTCACTATCATCATCAGCAATACCTGCACCATTACCTGCATATACTACATCATCTTGGTTATCTGCTGCTCCAAATTTGAAAGTATCAGCTCCATCTCCTCCATATAAAGTATCATTTCCTATACCACCTAAAAGAGTATCATCTCCTGCTTCTCCATATACAGTGTCTGTACCATCTCCTCCATCTAGTGTATCTTTACCATCTCCACCGTAGATTTTATCATTTCCACCTAGTCCAAAAATAGTATCATCACCACTACCTACTAAATCTCTTGCTTCGTTGCCACCATATAAGTAGTCTCCTCCATCTTGCCCAGATATTAAATCATCTCCACCTAAACCTTGTACTTTGTTTAAGTTTATATCTCCTGTTAGAATATCTTTTTGATTTGTACCTATGAGATGTTCAATTCCACTGAACTCATGTGTATAACTTCCTATAACTACATCAGCTCCTGTTTCAAGATTTACAGTTACTCCTGTAGTTGTGATACCGCTATAGTCTAAAGTATCGTATTCACTTCCACCAATAATCTCATCGCCACCAACATCGCCTATATCCACCTCACTTATAAGGAAAGTATCAGCACCAGCTCCACCATCTAGTTTATCAATTCCTAGTCCACCTTGAAGTGTATCATCTCCTGCATTTCCTATTAAAGTATTTGATTGAGTATTTCCTGTAAGTGTATCATCATTTTGTGTACCTGAGATATTTTCAATACCATAGAGTCTATCTATAAATACAGAAGAATCATCACTATCTAGTCTCACTTGAGCAGTTGAATAACTATTTGCTCCATCAACTATTGTTGTACTTAGATTAACTACAAGATTGTTATTTGTATTTAAACTATTACTATAATCTACCATATCACCTATATCATGTGAGTCACTTGATACAGTCCCACCATAGATTAAGTCATCTGCAGATGAACTTACAAAGGTATCATCTCCAGCTCCACCTTGGAGTATGTTTATAGCAGTACTACCGGTAATATTATCAGCCAAATCTCCACCAATAGCATTTTCTATAGAGATAAGAGTATCTTTATCATTTGCATCAATAGTTGCTGTTCCTAGTTGTAAATCTAATGTAACTGATTTAGTTGTAAGATATTCGTAACTTACAGTATCATACTCTACACTTGACTCACTTTCACCTTTTTTATATCCATAAATAGTGTCTATACCATCATTCCCACTTAATGTATCAGCTCCTGCACCACCTTGTAGTTCATTTACTCCTGCGTTCATAGTGATGATATCATCACCTGCTCCACCAATAATATTTTCAATCTCTTTGATAATGTCATTATTTCCGTTATTTACACTTACAGTCCAAGCATCAAATCCACCAACTCCATCAAAATCAACTGTTGAAGCTACACTTAAATCAACTGTAATATTTTCACTTACACCTAAAGCACTATAATCAAGTGTATCACTTCCAGCAACTCCACCATCATAATAATCAGCTCCATCATTAGCACCAGTTGCAACTATAGTATCATCTCCAGCTCCTGCATAAACAGTATCAGCTCCATCTCTAGCTTCGATATAATCATCACCTGCTTTTGAAGTGATAATATTTTTTACACCATTCCCATAGATAATGTCATTTGCAAAATTTGACCCTATAACATTTTCTATACCATAAAGTTCATCTACACCTTGACCTTGATCTCCTGTAGCTCCATCACTTCTTCCCTCTTCACTTCCTATTTGATCTAAACCACCAGTAGCTGTTACATCAAGATCTATAGTTAAAGATTCTAAGGCATTTGTATAATCAACAGTATCGATTCCACTATCTATATGAACGCCTCCAGAATTTACACTTCCACCATAAAGTTTATCAGAACCAACTCCACCTGTAAGGGTATCATCTCCATCTTCCCCATAAAGCTTATCGTCACCTGCTCCACCTAAAAGTGTATCGTTATCTGCTCCACCAAAAAGATTATCAAGACCACCTTCACCACTGATGATATCAGCTCCAGCATTTCCTAAAATAGAGTTATTTTGACCATCACCTTTGATACTATCACTATCTTGTGTACCACTTATATTTTCTATGTTTAGGAGTGTATCTTTTCCTGTTTGTCCATTTACCGTAACCTCTACTTCATTTGCTCCATCAAGTGTAACTTCTATACCATTTGTAGCAATATCTCCATCATCGTCAATTACAGAATAATCAGCCCAATCACCAGTACCAACACCACCATCTACATAATCAGCACCATCATCACTCCAAGCATCCATAACACCATCATTATTTGTATCAGTCCCTGCTATGAAAGTATCATTTCCACTTCCACCTACAATTGAGTTATCACCACTTGAACCTATAAAAATATCTGCTTTTGTAGAGCCTATGATATGCTCTATATTTTTTATAGTATCGACATCTCCTGCTTGGATAGTTTGAGCTGAAGTTGTACTTAGGTTTACATTCACACCATTTGCAGTATAGTTTGCATACGAAATAGTATCTTCTTCACTTCCTACTCCACCATCTATAGTGTTTGCTTTTGAATCCTCATTCATGATAAAAGTATCTTTACCACTTCCACCTATAGCATTTTCGATACTTACTAAAGTATCTGTTTCGCCTGATGTTGTAGTAGCTATATTGTTTTTAAAATCAACAGTTACTGCTAACGATTTTTCACTATAACTAGCTGTATCACTTCCTAATCCACCATCAAGAGTATCATCACCTAATCCACCACTTAAAAGATCATCTCCTTCAAGTCCATAGATTTTATTATCATCATTAGCACCTGTGATAGTATCATCACCTTTACTTCCAGTAACATTTTCTATATTTACAAGATAGTCTGTAAATGTTTTTGTTCCATTATCATAAGTTACAACCGCTTCAAAATATCCATCAGTAGTATTCACCTCTCCAACTTCTGTTGAAAGGTTTACAACTACTTTGTCTAATGTTGGATCAGTTACAACAATAGCTTCATAACTAATACTATCACCTGAAGTTTCACTCCCTTCATTTCCATCAAATCTATTTGAAGCACTAAAATCTGAGATAAAAATATCATCATAAGCTGAACCTATAGCATTTTCTATAGAGTGAAGAGTATCTGCTCCATCTCCTGTAGCTGTTTGGTTTGCAAGGTTTACAGTTACACTATTTGAAGCATTTTTATAAGTAACAGTATCACTTCCATCTGCTGAATTTATAGTTGAACCATCTCCACCATATAAGTGATCATCGTTTGCTCCACCTTCAAGTGTATCATCTCCATATCCGCCATACAGTGTATCAGTACCATCACCACCATAAAGAATATCAGCTCCACCTGCAACATCAGCATTTAAAGAATCATCACCATAGATAACATCTCCCTCAGTTCCACCAGAGATTTCATCATCACCTAGTCCACCATAAAGAGTATCTTCACCAGCATCACCACTAAGTGTATCATCATCAGCTCCACCATCTATAACATCTATACCTGAACCACCTCGAATGATATCATCTCCAGCTTCTCCATACAATGAATCTTCACCTATACCACTACCACCATAAATAGAGTCATTTCCAGCTCCACCATAAATAGTATCATCATCAGCTCCACCATCAAGAAATTCATAAGTTGTAGAAGTAGTTGCATTGTCTGTGTTATCTCCACCATAGATGATGTCATTTCCAGCTCCACCTTCGATATGGTCTGTTCCAGCTTCTCCTTTTAAAATATTTTTAGAACTATCCCCTATGATTCTATCTTCGTTTTGTGTTCCTGTGATATTTTCAATATTAAGTACAGTATCATCTCTTACTACAACATCACTATTTGACTGATCTTTAAGTAATAAATCTTGAGAACCTAAGTTCACATCTACAAAATAATTTATATTTGTCACACCACTAAAATCAACAGTATCTCCAACTGTAGTATTAGCTCCACCATCTATGATATCAGCTTCAGCTCCAACAGAAGCACTAGTGATAAGGAAAGTATCATCTCCATCTTTCCCTTCTAGTTTATTACTATCACTGTTTCCTGTAAAGGTATCATCTCCAAAACTTCCTATAATATTTTCAATATTTCTTAAAGTATCTGGATTTTGTAAAGTTCCTGTAACTGTTACTGCTACATTAGCAGTAGTTGTATTACTCAAATCTACGACAATTTTATCTGTAGCATTTGTAAGTGATGAGTAATCTACTGTATCATTTTCATCATTGATATTTTCAACTCCTGTAGATAAAACATATCCACCATCAAAGATATTTGAAGCTGCATTATTTCCTCTAAAAGTATCATTATATTGTGAACCTATTACATTTTCTATAGATACAAGTGTATCACTTCCTTGCTCTCCACCTATAGCTTGGGCTATGTTATCAATCCCTAAATCTACATTTACACCAGATGTAGCTTGATTGTAATATGCTGTATCATTTCCACCTGTTCCACCATCAAGATAGTCATCACCTTTTCCACCCTCTAAGATATCATCTCCTAGAAGACCTTTTAGAGTATTGTTTTCATCATCTCCATAAAGTGTGTCATCTCCACTTGTAGCAACTATATTTTCGATATTTGATATTTTATCAACAACAGTTGAACCACTATATCTTACCGCAACAGTATTATTTGTAAGATCCAAAAATATATTATCTGAAGCTTCAGTTCCTGTATAGTTAGCACCACCTATATCAGCTTTTAAGTTACTATAATCAACAGTGTCTCCATTTATTTCATCATCTTCAACTCCACCTGCAAAACTATTTGCTTTTGTGAAATTTGTATAAAAAGTATCATCATACGAAGACCCAATTACATTTTCTATACTTATAAGTTTATCACTTCCTTGACCACCACCTATAGCTTGGGCTATATTATCAATCCCTAAGTTTACAGATACACTTCCTATAGCTTGGTTGTAGTATGCTGTATCTCCATTGGCATCTTCTGTTCCACCATCAAGTGTGTCATCGCCTGCTCCACCTTCAAGTGTATCATCTCCAGCGCCACCTTTTAAAATATTATCTAAGTCATTTCCATAGATACTATCTGCTAGGTCTGTTCCTGTTACATTTTCTATATTTGAAATTTTATCGTCGTTTGTTGCATCTGTAAAATCTGTTGCTGTTGTATCACTTACCATAAGTGTAGATTGAGCACCAGCTGTTCCTAAAGTTACTCGAATAGCAGCTGTTGTTCCTAAAGCTGAGTAATCAACAGTATCAGACAATCCACCCTCACCATCTATAATATCAGCTCCATCATTTTTACTTGTAGCATTAAAAGTATCAGCTCCATCTCCACCATATAGTAAATCGACTCCCCCTTTACCCTCTAAGGTATCATCTCCATCTTGACCTTTAAATTTATTTCCAGAACCATCACCTATAATTATATCAGCAGAAGATGTTCCATAAATATTTGTTATACCATATAACTTATCTGTAGATTCTAAAGAAACACCATCTACAAAATCACTATCTAGGTTTGTTACTGAATTAAAAATATTTGATTTAAAAACTTCTGCATAACTATTTGTACCATCTGAAGTAAGAGAGCTTAAATCTACTCTAATTTTAGTAGCACCCGCATAATCAACTTTATTAAACTCACTTGCATCTATACTATGTGTACCATTAGAAGCTATAACCCCTCCATAAATAGTATCTGATCCAGAACTTCCATAAAAATCATCATCATCAGCTCCACCAACAAAAGTATCTTCAGAAGAGGAACCTGTCATAGTATCTTCATAATCAGTTCCTATAACAACTTCTATACTATCTAAATCATCAGCTCCACTATCTCCATCTTGGGTAACCTCTTGAGCTACATTTGTCATATCTACAATAATTTTTTGTGAAGCACTTGAATAATCAGCTACATCAGTTCCTGAACCACCTTTTAGTGTATCATCCCCACCTGCACCATAAAGTGTATCGTCACCTAAACTACCATCCAAAATATTATTTTGATTATCACCTGAGATAGTATCATTTGCGCTACTTCCTATTATATTTTCAATATTTTTGATTTTATCATTTGCATAAGTATCAACAGTCACTGTTGTATAAGTATCAGCTTCAATATCAGAAAGATCTACAGAGATAGATTTACTTATAGCACTATAATCAACGGTATCAGTATCTACACCACTTCCAACACCACCATCGCCATCTATAATATCAGCTCCATCATCGCCATCTTCTAGTACTTTGTCTTGTCCTGCTAAGACATTATTATCAAGACCCGCTTTAAAGGTATCTTTTCCATCTCCACCCAACAGAACATCATCTCCACCTGCACCTACAATGATATCATCTCCTGCACTTCCTTGAAGTGTATTTTTATCATCATCTCCACCGATGTAATCATCGTTTGTACCACCTTTGATATTTTCAATATCTTTAAGGTAATCAGCCGCAACAGCTCCTATAGTAGCTGTAGAATAATCAGCTAAATCTGTACCTACTTTTTTTAAGTTTATATCTAATTTTAAAGTTTGATCAGAATAATCTATACTATCCCCATCGGTTTCACCATCTTCTCCACCATCAATAGTATCAAGACCTGCTCCACCACTAAGATTATCATCTCCAGCTCCACCATAAAGTGTATCTGATTCTGTTCCTCCTAGAAGATTATCATCACCTGCTCCACCATGAAGCTCATCGTTTCCAGCTCCACCATGAATATAATCTTCTCCATCATTCCCTTTAAGTGTATTTTTATAAGTATCACCAATGATTCTATCATCACCAGCTCCACCTGTAACATTTTCTATATCAACTACATTATCTGTATAGTCAACATCATCTCCTATAGCTACTGTTCCTTGTGTGTCTGTTACAGTTGCAACTTTACTTGTAGCTGTATCTATTGTTATATTCAGATTTTGATTTGATGTAAGATTTGAGTAGTCAAGTGTATCTCCACTTCCAACTCCACCTTCAACTATATCAGTCCCATCATCTGCTCTTAAGATAAACGAATCATCACCCTCTCCACCTAAAAGATGATCATCTCCACCAAGTCCTTCTAAAGTATCATTTCCTTTAAGACCTTCTATTTTGTTTGACTCACCATCACCTATTAAAGTATCAGACTGAGATGAGAGATCTGTCCCTATGATATTTGTAAAGTTTGATATATCATCATTTTCAGATGTAGTACCACTTGTTAAGTTTACAGTAACACCTACAGCTGAACTTGCAAAAGAGATAGTGTTTTTTTCTGTATTGTTTCCACTACCATCGTTTGTAAATCCACCATCAAGAACATCAGCTCCAGCTCCACCATCGATAGTATCATCAGAAGCTCCACCTTTTATAGTATTTACAAAACTATTCCCAGTAATAGTATCAGAAGCACTACTTCCTATGATGTTTTCAATACCTGAGAACTTATGATTAGTTGTATCAGTTCCTACTTTTACAGTAGTTTCCCCTGTACCATTTGCCATAGTTAAAGTAATAGTATCAACCATATTGCTATAATCTACAGTATCACCTTTTCCTACAGCTGCATTTATAGTTCCTTGAGAGTTACCAACTACAGTATGTTTTCCACCAATAATAGTATCACCTTTATTATCAGCAATACTTCCTTTTACAACAAAAGTATCATCGCCACTAGAACCATCTAATATATTGGCTTCATCACTTCCTGTAATAGTATCATCGCCACTACTACCGATAACATTTTCAATATTTACAAGCGTATCTGTTTGTTCTATCGAACTATCTGAATTTTTGATCACTTGACCCACTGGACTTCCAGCAGACAAATCAACTTCAACATGATAAGAGCTATCTGTAATACCACTATAATCTACCGTATCTTTATTTGAAGCATCATCTGTATCAGTTTGACTATCCTCAAATCCATCAAGCACATCATCACCATCACCTAGTTCTACTTTAAAAGTATCATTTCCAGCTCCACCATAAAGTGAGTCAACGCCACCAGCTCCACTTAAGATATCATCTCCACCATTACCTTTAATAATGTTTGTACTATTATCTCCAGTTAAATTATCAGCACTTGAAGAACCTGTTAGTTCTCAAAACCACTAATTGTATCTTGTCCATCACTTCCTGTGTTTTGTTGTCCTGTTGTGCCTAAATCAACAGTTACACCTGAGAGAGCATTTTCAAAAGTAAGGGTGTCGTTCCCTAGTCCACCTTTGAGTATATTATCAGCAGTATTTCCCTCAATCGTATCATCGTGATCACTCCCTACAATATTTTCAATAGTATTATAATAATCAGTATCGCCATTGCTATCCGTTCCTGTTCCAGCTCGCAAGTTTACTTTTACTAAGCTATCATCTATAGCATAACTAACAGTATCACTTCCTAGTCCACCTATAAAGCTATCAGCTCCATCGCCACCTAAAAGTATATCATTTCCAGTGCCACCATCTAGAGTATTTGAACCACTATCTCCGATAAGAGTATCAGCACCTGCACCACCTAAGATATTTTCAAAATTCGATAAACTATCTGTACCTACGCCTGTACCAGTTCCTGTAGCTGCTGCTATATTCGCTTCGTTTGTTCCATCACCATCTATATCAGCACCAGATACTAAACCACCTAAATTTACAGTCACACCAGATGTATTTGTAGAACTAGCATACGAGATAGTATCATCTGCTCCATCGTGACCATCTAAAATATTATCAGCACTATCACCTTCAATGATATCATCGCCATCACTTCCGATCACATTTTCTATATTTGTTACACTATGATCAACGACTCCACCTACTTTAACATTTGAAGTACCTGTATTGTTTAAAGATACTTCAATTTTATTTAAAGCACTTAAAGCACTATAATCAACAGTATCACTTCCTCTATCTCCATTTGCTTCACTTCCACCATCTATAACATCACCAACTTTATCAGCCCCTGTTTTATCTTTTAAAACAAAGCTATCAGAACCAATGCCACCTTTTAAAATATTTACTTCACTATCTCCAGTAATAGTGTCATCTCCACTACCACCTGTGATATTTTCTATAGCATTTAAAGTATCTGTTTCATCACTTCCATCAAAAGTTCCTGTAGCTGCTGCTGTATCGATGATTACATTTGGTGTAGCATCTGATAAGTCTGCTTTTATAGCTTCTGTTCTTGCACTATAATCAGCTGTATCACTTCCATCTCCACCATCAAGTGTATCATTTCCAGTTCCGCCTATTAAAGTATCAGCTCCATCTTCACCATAGAGTTTATCTTCACCAGATTTTCCTTCTAGGGTATCATCATTTAATCCACCATAAAAAGTATCATTTGATGTAGAACCTACAATAGTATCTACAAAATTTGAACCTTTTATCACTTCAATATTTACTAAAGTATCTTTATTATTGTATCCATCATTTGTCACTTGTAGTGTTGTTTGTGATAAATCTACTTTGATACCACCTATAAGATTTGAAGAGTAATCAGCTGTATCAATATTTGTACCACCTGAACCACCGTCAAGATAGTCATCTCCTCGTCCACCTACGAGATTATCATTGCCATCTAAACCTTTTAAGGTATTGTTATCATTATTTCCTGTAAGGCTATCATCACCACTTCCACCCTCAAGGTTTTCGATGTTTTCAATGATAAGTTGTCCAACTCCACTTGACTGAACTGTGTCTACAGATAAATCAACAGTTATATTACTAGTTTGATTTGAAAAACTAGCAAAGTCACCAGTAGTTTCTCCACCTTCACCACCATTAAGATAGTCAACACCTGTTGTTGCACCATTACCTCGAAGAGTGTCATCACCTGTACCACCTACAAGTGAGTTTGCAGCTGTAGTACCTGTTATAGTATCATCTCCAGCACCACCAATAGCACCTTCAATACCTATGAATGTAGTCCCTGCAACTGCACTTCCGTTTAGAGTAAATGTATTTGCACTTAAATCTACTACAACTTTATCAGTAGAAGTACTAGCAATCTTAGAGAAATCTACAGTATCTACATCAGAACCACCAGCACCTAAAGAACCATCATATACAGTAGCACCTTGACCACTGATGATAAAGTTGTCATCACCAGTTCCACCGATGAGGCTATCTGTACCAGTACCAATTACTCCGCCACCATCAAGTGTATCAGCACCTGCTCCACCTTGTAGAGTATTTGCTTTTGTATCTCCTGTGATCTCATCTGCACCTACACCACCTATAACATTTTCTATATCTACTACAACATCTGTATAGGTTGTACTACTTATAGTCTCTTGTGCTGTTTGTATTTGTAAATTTACTACTACTTTATCTGTATTTGTAGTGATATACTCATAACTTAAGGTATCTATGTTATCTCCACCATCAAGATAATCATCTCCTAATCCACCCAAAAGTGTATCGGCTCCTGCTTCACCTCTTAGTGTATTTTTACCACTACTACCTATAAGGGTATCTGAGTTTGTACCCCCTATGATATTTTCTATACTATTTAAAGTATCTGTTTCATCACTTGCATTGAACTCATGTGTCGTGTCTGTATCTGCACCATCATCTACTGTATCAACTATAACAGTTGGTGTTCCTAAAGATAGGTCAGCTTTGATAGCTTCTGTTCGTGTACTATAATCAGCAGTATCACTTCCGAGTCCACCTCTAAGCTCATCATTTCCTAGTCTACCATCTAAAGTATCATCTCCATCTTCACCATATAATGTATCCGAAGCACCACTTCCTCGTATAGTGTCAGTAAAATCTGAACCTTTGAGTGTTTCTATAGAGATAAGAGTATCTGTATCTCCATACCCATCATTGATGATTTGTTCACTTGCTTTCGCTAAATCAGCAACTATACCACCAGCTGTATTTGAAGTATAATCAACAGTATCATTATCTCCTCCACCATCAAGCGTATCATCTCCTGCTCCACCTGTAAGTTGATCGTCTCCTGCTCCACCCTCAATAGTATTATCTGAAATGTTTCCTGCTAAGATATCATTATTTTTGCTACCTATTAAGTTTTCGATGCTTTCAAGTGTTACAATTCCTGCACCTGTATCTTGATTTTCAGTCTTGCTCAAATCAACATCAACTCCTATATTTGAAGTCACAAAATCAAAACTAATAGAATCAGAACCATCTCCTCCTATTAAAGTATCATTTCCACCATTTCCTAAGAGTGTATCATCGCCTTTTCCACCTGATAAGATATTTGTACCTGTTGTACCTGTGATGATATCATCACCACTTCCACCAACAGCACCCTCTATATCTTTAAAAGTATCTGTTCCTTGTGATGCTGATATAAGTTGACTACCATCAGCTATGCTGATAGTTAAATTTTCTGTAGCATTACTATAGTCTGCAACATCAACTCCATCTCCACCATCAAGTAAGTCATCTCCTGCTCCACCTCTTAGTGTATCGTTGTTTGTTCCACCATATAAAAAGTCATTATTTAATCCACCATCGATGAAATCATCACCACTACCACCTTCGATAGTGTTGATTTTGTCATCACCTGTTAAATTATCGTTTGCTTTTCCACCTTTTATATTTTCAATATTTGTTACTTTGTAGTAAGCATCTGTATATACATTTTGACTGATACTTGTTTCTGATAGGTCTATTGTTACATTTTCTATAACTGAATCAAAATTTATAGTATCAACTCCAGCTCCACCATCTAAGCTATCAGAACCTTTCTTTCCAAAAAGTGTATCTTTTCCATCTTCACCTTTTAAAATATTGTTGTTGCTATTTCCTGTAAGAGTATCATCAGAAGCATTTCCTATAATATTTTCTATATTATATATCGTATCATAAGATACTCCATCTTCTTTTACTACACTTTGACTTCCATCTTCTGCTAAAGTTGCATCTATTTTAACACTATCATCTTTTTTACTATAATCTATAGTGTCCCCAACAGTTGAGTTAGTTCCTCCATCAATAATATCAGCACCGCTACTTGCATAAAAAAGATCATCTCCACTTTCACCTTTAAGTACATCAGCACCAGAACCACCATCTAAGGTATCATCTCCAGCACCTGCTTCAAATTTATTTCCTATATTATTTGTGTCTGTAGAGATTAAAGTATCATTATAGTTTGAACCTTTGATATTTTCTATATTTTTCAACTCATCTGTTTCATCTGGAGTAGTAAGTGTACCACTTCCGGTATTATCCAACTCTATATTTACACCATAATCAGAATAACTGTAATCAACAGTATCAGCTCCAGCACCACCATCTAGAGTGTTGTTTTGATCATTACCTTTAATAGTATCATCGCCAGCACCACCTATAATATTTTCTATATTTCTTAAAGTATCTGTATCAGAAGAATTTACTACACCAGCACCAATACCATCTGTTACTGTTAAGTCAACCACCACTTTTGATATTCCATCTGTAAGGTACTCATAACTCATAGTATCAGAACCACTCAAACCATCTATGATATTTTTTGAGCTATTTCCTGTGATGGTGTCATTTTTGTTTGAACCATTTACATTCTCTATATCTAAAAGGGTATCGACTCTACCTGTCCCTGTAGTTTGCGTTGTAGTTTTACTCAAATCTACAACTATATCAGTAATACTATCAGAATAATCTACTGTATCTCCGTTTTGATAATCTTCTCCACCGTCGAGTATATTTGTTCCTAATCCACCTCTTAGTGTATCATCTCCTGCTAATCCTTGTATATGGTTATCTTCAATATCTCCATACAGTGTATCTGACAAGTTTGCGATATCTGTACCCTTGATATTTTCAATGTTATAAAGTCTATCATAACCTGAACTTGTCCCATCAGAATAGTTTTCATCTAATTTTACAACTATGTTTGCATCAGTAACTTCAGAAAAATCAATAGTATCTTCATCATCTCCACCATCTATAGTATTATTTTGTTCATTCCCTGCAAAAATATCAGCATGTGATGTACCTATAATATTATCAATATTAAAAAGCTGGTCATCTCCTATAGAATCATCTCCATCAATTACATCTTTAGCTGTACCAAAAGACTCATCCTCTTTTTGTAACTTAACACTAACTCCACCACCTGCATCTTCAAAACTAGCAGTATTTTCTCCAGCTTCTCCATCTAAATAGTCATCGCCTTTTCCACCATTTAAAGTATCATCACCTTCTCCACCATTTAAAGTATCATTACCAGCTTTTCCATATAAAGTGTCATTTCCTTTTCTTCCATCTAGTGAATTGTTGTTGGTATCTCCTGTAATGGTGTCATCAAAATCACTTCCTATTACATTTTCTATTTCCTCAATAGTATCTTCTAATCCTTCAGCTTTACCTTTACCTTCAGTAAGATTTATATCGACACCTTCACCTCTTGTGCCTGCTGTATCTTGATAATTTTCATAAGAGAGAGTATCATCTCCCTCTCCACCATATACAGTATTTGTTCCAAGACCAAGTTCGATGATATCATTACCAGCATTTCCCCGTACAGTATCATCTCCACTACCTGCCACAACAGTATCATTTGCAATAGATCCATATACTTCTGTATCTACATCACTCGTACGAATAATATTGTCATTTACATTTGTAGCAAGTACAAAACCTGATTCAATACCTTTAACAGGTGTATAGTCATACGAGCTATCTTTAGTTGGATCTATCTCTTTAATATTTACACCATAAGATGATTCAAAATTAAGAGTTTGATTCTCTTCGGATGGTGCTTGAAAACCTGCATTTTTACTTGCTTCACTTACATTGTCCATACTAAATTTTGATTGGCCTGAAATTTTCATTTCAAAATCTTCATCGGTACTTTGTTCATATTTGATAATAAAATCAATAGACACAACGATACCATTTTTCTCATTTACCGTAAAACCATTCTCTAAATCATCAGCTTTTTTGATAGTAAAACTTCCATCAGCATTCTCTGTAGCACCTACGATCTCTACACCATTAGGAAGCCCTGATATAGTTACACTTTTCATAGCATAACCCTCAGGTTGGGTAGGTTTTAATCGAATAGTTCTAGAGGTATAGTCTTCATTTATATAAGTGCTATTATCAGCATGTATAATAACTTTATCATAAGCATTTGTTGTTTTATCAGTTGTATCTATCGTTTCAGGGTCAGTTTGTTGTTTTAAATCTGCACCTTTATTATCATTTGGATAGTTATTGGTATATTGTGTACCTCCACCACCTTGTACTTCATGCGTTTGTGAATCTTCAGTGTCTGGTTCAGATGCTGATATATGTTGAACATCTATATCAAAACGCAAAGTTGGTTTAACACCTTCAACTTCTGCTGTGTTATCTTCTGTAGAAGATGATTTTTTTGATTCATTATCTGTAAAAGGAGTTTCTTCAACTGGTTCTACATCTTCAAGTGGCTGAACATAAGGAGCATCAAGATCTTCAGAATAAGCATCAAAGTCTTCAGAATCATCAACATCTTGTACTATAATAATTGGCTGTGGTGTTACTTCAGGGGCTTCAAGTTTGACCTCTTGGTCTATTTTTACCTCTATACTCGCAGGGATAGACTCTAAAGGAAGGTCATTTACCTCTTCGATAGCTGATAAAATTGCACCTAAAGAGAGTTGACCTCCTACTCCAAAATTAAAAAATGGGGGAGTATCATTATAACCCATAAGAGCCATAGATACAAAAGTAAAAGAACCTTCATTAGGAACTTCGATAATAATATCACCACCAACAAGTTTATAGTCTAAATCTGCTAGGTTGATATCTTCAAGTAAGAAGTCTATCTCATCTCCAGGTCTAACATATACGGAGATATTATCACCTTTGTTTGGTGCTTTTTTGATCTCTACTTTGTTGCTTTTATATTTTACTATATTACTATCTTTAATTTCAGCCATGAAATTCCCCTTATTAAAAAATAATTAGTTACTTTATATTAGCATAATATTCCATAATAACCTATTATATCAAGATGATATTCTGTATAAATGAAAAGAGTATCAAAAAGATACATTTAACTTTTTTATATGTATTTTTATGTTATTGTAAAAGAAATAAAATGAGGTGTCCAAAATGTATTTAGTCGTAGATGATTCACGCATGGCAAGAAAAATGGCTGTCAAAAATCTTTCACTTTTAGTAGGCGAAGATAAAAACATAAGAGAAGCAACAAATGGCTTAGAAGCTGTGACACTCTATAAAGAAAAAAAACCTACACTTTGTTTGATGGATTTAACCATGCCTATCATGGATGGATTTGAAGCGATAAAAGAGATTCGTGCATTTGACAAAGATGCAAAAATCATAGTAGTAAGTGCAGATATACAAGAGATATCTATGCAAAAAGCAAAAGAAAATGGAGCAATAGGTTTTATAAAAAAACCAGTGGGCAATCAAAATTTAAAAAATATGTTAACAAAATTAGGATTAATATAAATGAAAAATATCATTGAACTAAATGAAGATGAAAAAGACTGTTTACAAGAACTTATGAACATCTCTTATGGAGCAGCAACAGCTGCTATTTCTGAAATCATAGGTAAATTTGCAACATTATCTATCCCTTGTATTAGCACTATATCATCAAATCAACTAAGAGCATACCTAGATCAAAAACTCCCAACAGAACATACTTATTATGTAGCAAATCAGTTAGTAAATGGATACTTATCAGGAGAAAATATTTTTATAATTGATGAAATCTCAAGCATAAATTTAGCACATGAATTTGACCTAGAAGAGGATGAGATAAATGATAATGAGATACAAGATATCATATTAGAAATAACAAATATCCTCTCTTCTGCTACCTCAGGAAAACTAGCATCTCTTATAGATACAAGTATCTCTTTCAATGCTCCACATATAACAAAAATACACTCACTAGATGAGTTTGATAAAAGGTTTGAGGGGGAATATAATCAAGTTATTATTATAGCAACTGAACTTCACTTTAAAGAGCAAAATATCAAGGGTGAACTTATGATACTCTCAAAAAACGAATCATCTATTTTCCTTAAAAAAGCACTTAACAATGCTTTAGACAATTTATAAAAGGGCAAAATATGAATATAGATAACAAAACTATTTTCAATACTGTCAACAATGGAATCATAATACTTGATGAAAATTTAAATATCTTAGCATGGAATAACTGGCTTGAGATATTTACAAAAATAAAAGAAAAAGATATCATAAATAAAAATATTTGTGACTATTTCCCATACATAAATGAGAAAAAACTCAAACGAAAAGCAAAAACTGTTTTAGTCACAAATGCACCCTCATTTTTAAGCCTCAATACAAATAGATTCTTGATTGATATCCCTGTAAGTAATATTACTAATACAACTTTTAAATCAATGCAACAAGATATAACAATTTTACCCTACGATATAGAAAAAAAGCATATTTGTATTTATATTTATGACAATACTCTTATGTGTGAAATAAACCATAAACTAGAAGAGGCAAATCAAGAACTCATTGAGATGTCACATAGAGATCCCTTAACACATATTTTCAACAGAAGATACTTTGCAGAACAATCAAAAAAAATAAAAGCATATTCACAAAGAAACAACAATTTACCCTTTAGTTTACTCACACTAGACATAGATAATTTTAAAAAAATAAATGATACTTATGGGCATCTTGTAGGAGATGAAGTTATCATAACTACAGCAAATCTTATCAATCAAGAGATAAGAGAAAGTGATATAGCAGCTAGATTTGGTGGAGAAGAATTTGTTATGTTACTTCAAGACTGCCCAATACAAGATGCAGTAACAGTGGCAGAAAAAGTAAGACAAAGTATAGAAAAAGTATCACTTACAATAAACTCCAACGCAATTATCAAGTTTACAGTAAGCATAGGTGTAGCACAATTTGATCAGACTTTAGATGACGACAATATTGAAAATACCCTAGCAAGATCAGACACCGCTTTATATGAAGCAAAAAATAAGGGAAGAAATAGAACTGTTATATCAAAATAATAGTTCTATAGAGTAAAACTATAAGATTTTTTCTATAATTGGGGTAAATGCTTTGGTTTTGATAGTAACAATTTCCCCTATTGTTAGATTTTCCACTTCATCTTCACTTACTACTACTTCAACGAGTTGCTGACCAATTGAAACTATAGCGATATTTATAACATCAACTTTTATAATATCAAGGATTTCACCCTCAAAAGAAAACTTTGCACTACCACTTGTTTTGAGCAAAATATCTTTTGGCGTATCATCATTTAAAATCTTTCCATTATCCAAGATAACAACTCTTGAAGATAAACGATATATCTCACTAGGATCATGACTCACCATAATTGTAGTCGTTCCAAACTCTTTGTGCAAAGTAAGTATCTCTTGCTGTAGCTTTGTTCTCATATTTGGATCAAGTGCAGATAAAGGCTCATCCATCAAAAGTAGTTTTGGTTTATTCATCATAGCACGACACAAACTCACACGCTGTTTTTGTCCACCACTTAAAGTATTTGGCAATCTATTTTTTAACTCACTTAACTCAGTGATAGCTAAAAGTTTATCTGCTAGAAGTGTATCTTTTGTGACATATAAAAGATTTTCTTCCACACTCATATTTGGGAAAAGGGCATAGTCTTGGAACACAAAACCTATTTTTCTTTTTTGGACAGGTAAAGACTTTGTATCGTCAAGCCAAATTTCATCTCCAACTTTTATAGTTCCTTGAGCTTCTTCTAGTCCTGCTAATATTCTCAAAAGTGTCGTTTTCCCACTTCCACTTTGCCCAGCAAGTGCCACAAAATCACCCTCTTGTATTTTTAAATCAATATCTAAATTCATCTCTCCACTTGCACCATGAAGTTTTTTATTTATATCTATTTTTATCATTTCATATTCTTTCTTTGAGCTTTTTTTACTATATTTTTTATCATATTATTAAAAACAAAATAATGCAATGGAATCATACTATACCAATACAATCTACCCCATACCCCTTTTGGATAAAAGTATGCAGATTGGATGAGCGTGTCATTTTCTATTTTGAACTCTAACCAAGCAGTTCCAGGTACTTTCATCTGAGCTAATAGTAGCATTCTTTCATTTTCTTTGATATCTGCAACTTTCCAAAAATCTAAACTATCCCCTATTCGTAACTCATTTTGTACTCGGCGTCCTCTTTTTAATCCAACACCACCGATTATTTTATCGATAAGTCCTCTTATCTCCCATAAAAGATCAAAAGCAAACCAGCCATTTTTTCCACCAATACTTGTAAATGTTTTATAGACATCTTGCTTCTGTAAACCCTCTATACTCAGTATTTTTTGATCCACAAAAATAGCATCAGATATCTCTCTATCGTGATCTTTGTCCCAATTTACACCCCAATTATCACTCCATCTACTTACAACTTGGTTGTTTTTAATCTCTTCAATAGCCTTATGTACACTATCTTTAAATGAGATAGGTTTTATATGTGGAAAATATTTTTTAGCATTATCATTTTGAATCGTTACCTCAGACTTCAAACCCTCAATAAGTGCTTTTGCTACGATAAAAGGAACAGGTGTAAATAAGTTCAACCAATAAGAAGATAAACTTATAGTCAAAAAAGGTACAGGTATCAAAATCCTCTTAAGACCCAGTACCTTTCCAGTTTGTTGCATCATATCTCTATAACTGAGCTCTTCACTTCCGATATCTACGATGAGTTTTTCTTTGGTTTCTAAACGAATAGAATCATATAAATAGTCAAGTACATTTTGCACAGCAATTGGTTGAGCTTTTGTATACACCCATTTTGGTGTTGTCATGATAGGAAGTTTTTCAGTAAGATTTCTAATGATTTCAAAACTCGTACTACCAGACCCTATAATCACCCCTGCTCTTATCCATATAGTTTGAACTGTAGAAGATGAGCTAAGTACTTCTCCTGTTTCTATTCGACTTAGAAGATGTTCACTTGTAAGGTCATTTTTCACTCCTAAACCACCTAGATATATCACCCTTTTTACACCACACTCTTCTGCCACATCTATAAAGTTTTGTGCTGATATTTTGTCTAGGTCTTTATAGTTTTCTTTATTTAAAGAGTGAACCATGTAGTAAGCTGTATCGACATCTTTTAAAGCTAGTCGTAGTTTATCTTTATCAAATGTATCTCCCTCTATAACTTCTAAATCTTTTAAGACCTCTTTTGAAAGACTATTTTTATTTCTAACAAAAAGTTTAAGTTCGACACTTTTATCTTTTAGTAATTTATGTTTTAGTCGTCTACCTATATATCCAGTAGAGCCTGTTAAAAGAACTTTCATTTTTTATCCTTTTATTTATATGTTATCTTATTTTATTGTAAAATGATAGTGTATTTACACAGTAAGAGTAGACCATCTCTTATCATTTTGTAATGCTTTATTTAAAAGCTTGCCTGTATGATTACAAACTATTCCTACTTTTTCTAATTTTTTGACAGCTTTATACTCTTGTGCACACACAATACAAGAGCTAAACTCTACACCATCTTTTATCATCTCTTTTACTTTTTTCTGTATCTTTTTTGTTTTTACGACAGACTTTATAGACGCACCCCAAAACATTATATGTACTCGTTTCCAATACCCTCTTGGAAGTGAAACTCCACCATAAAGTAGTGGAAACTTTAATATACTATCAACATTATCCGTTGAGATCACTATCAATAAATTTTCTTTTTTCATTTTTGTTCCTATGTTAATTTTAATTCTTCACTTATATCTTTTATAAGTTTAGAAAATGGTTTTTTAGATAAATCTTCTTCATCACTTAAATTGAAAATATCTTTTTTGATTTGTTGAAATGGTATACCTGTTAAATATTGTAACTCTTTGAGTCTACTCTCTGGATACAATTCTACTTTTGTTATCATCTCATATACTATATCTTTATGAGCTTTGTATCTTTCATTTAGTTTAAAAACTTCTATATATTTATCATATTCATTTGAGAACTGTTCTTTAAGTGGTATATCTATATCTTTTTTATCTTTCACATGTAAGTTTTTACAATCCTTATCTAGAAATAATTTGAATTTTACTTTATGTTCAAAGTCAAAATATTTAGAACTAGGAGCAACATTTTTAAATTCTTTATTCTTTTTTAACTTACTATTACAAGTATAACAAGAAGGAATAAAGTTATATAAAGATAATCCAAGATATGGATAAGTTGCTTTGTCATAATAATGATCTATTGTAAACTTATTTTTATTTCCAACATCTGTATTATAAGAATTTACAAAATCAATATTACAATAATAGCAAGTAGAAACAATAAGATTATCTTCAAAAAAAGGCTTTATAGTCGTTGATTGATACTTCGTATAGTTAAATACTTCTAGAATATATTTATTGTTTTTTATATCATCAGAAGTACCTATTTTTTCTTTTAGTTTTTGTATTGTATTAAACTTTCCAATTACAATACATTTAAAACTAATATCTTGAAATAAAGTATCAAATTTTCCTATTTTTTCATTTTTATATTGATTGAATAATGTTTCACTTTTTTCTAGTTTTTCACAATATTTATTTCTATCAAAATTATTAGTATAATTAATTTTTAGCATTTTTTAATTTCTCAAGATACGATTTACGCTCTTCTATTTTTGATAACTCTAAATCAATAGTATCTTTATCTAAAAATATAAGTTCCAATTCATCTAAATAATTTTTTATAACTGTTTTTAAAAATGGCTCACCTATTATTGATTGAATATGATTAAATCTTTCTTTTTTTGATTCATAATCAATTTTCTGAGTATTAAAATTTACATCTTCTTTTTTTAAATCTTTATTTTCATCATAGAATTTTTTAATCTCTTCTATCTTCCCCTTTGCAAACTCACCCATAAGTCCATCACTCATAAAAAACCCATCAGATAAAAGTGTGTGTATATTTGCACCGAAAGTTTGTTTCTCTTTAAATGGATATTCTTGTTTTCCATCTTTTAAAAATATTACATTTTTTGCTGGTAAATCAGAAAGAATAAATGGGGAATGAGAAGTAATAATAAAATGTAACTTTTTATTTAAAGTTGAAAATATATTTATTAATTCATTGATATACTGTTTTTGCCACTTAGAATGAATCCCTAAATCAGGTTCATCTAATAAAATAATACAATCATCATTTTTTTTCATTAATTCTTCATAGACAAAAACTGTATCTGTAAACTGTCTTCTTTCACCATGACTTAAATCAAATAAATTTCTTTCTTCCTCATCTTGTAAATCTATATTTATACATTCATTCTTTAATAAATTAAAAAATAAATCTTCAACATTTTCAAAATAATTTACCATAAATTCTTTAATAGTAAGTGTTTGATTATTTTCTAACCTATTTAGATATTCAATTTCTACTTTAGTTAAATTATCTATATTTTTTTTATTCTTAAATATTGTTATCTTTATTGGAATGAATTTAAACTTTAGCTCAATTTTTTCTGTAAATGTTTTAAAAATAGATTTATATACTTCTTGTTTAAGTTTTTCTAGTTTTAAAATTTCAGAATTTGAACCTTCAGCAAATTTTTTTATATAAATATTTGAAATATGCGTTGCAGAATTAAAGAAATCAGAAAAGTTTCTTATATTTGCTGTTTTTAAAATATCAGAATTTAGATAAGAAAAATATTCAAAATTATTTTCTATTTTTTGATAGTCTTTATTGCAATTGATATCTTTTAAGTTTGTTGAAATATAATAAATACCATCTTTTTCGTATAATAAAATACTTAACTCTATTTTATTTAATATTTGTTCAACAATACTACTCTTCCCACTCCCATTCTCACCAACGATAGCAGTAATATTTATATTATCAGGAAAGATACTCACATAATCTTTTCTTTTATCATCAATAGTTAATTCTTTTGTATCTTCATCATATTCACACTTAAACCTAGGAGAAAAATTAAATCCTTGTTTCTTTATATTTTTATACTTTTCTACCCATAAATAAACTAGTTCCATCTTTATCCTTTTTTTAAATTGTTTAGTTAAGTGACTAAACAGTTATCCAACTAAACAAAAAGTTTAGCTACTTTACTAAACTATTCTATATTAACACCTCTATTTAGTTTTAAAACCCAACTTTTTTTATTTTGCCATTAAATATATACACACTTAAAAGTACTAAAAAACTGATAAGAACCATTATAGCACTATAAATATGGGCAGAGTTATAGTCCATAATCTCTACAAACTCGTAAATAGCAACAGAAGCTACTTTTGTTTCTCCAGGGATACTTCCTCCTAGCATCAACACTATTCCAAACTCACCAACGGTATGTGCAAATGTGATGATAATAGCTGTCATCAAAGATGGTTTCATATTTGGTAAAGCGACTTTGATGATAGTTTCAAATTTACTTTTTCCGCTTATATAACTAGCTTCTAACATATTTTTATTGATCGACTCAAAGCCACCTTGAATAGGCTGAACCATAAAAGGGAGTGAGTAAAAACAACTAGCGATGATAAGACCAGTAAAATTAAACACTAATTTTATCCCAAAAGTATCTTCAAAAAATGCCCCAATAGGAGAATTGTGTGAAAGTATCACAAGGATATAAAAGCCCAAGACAGAAGGTGGTAGTACAAGTGGCAAAGCGGTGATAGCTTCTAAAATAGGTTTTGCTTTTGATTTTGTTTGAGAAAGATACCAAGCAAATGGTACACACAAAATAAAAAGTATCACGGTAGTAATCGTTGCTAGCTTAAAAGATATCCAAAAAGGTTCAAACTCAATAGTTTGCAGTATCTCAATCATAAGACAACTTTTCCTATAGATAAATCGCTAGCTTTTATAAAAGCTGTAACAGTATCTCCAACTTGTAAGTTCATTTTTTTAGATGAATTTACTGTTATGATTGACTCCAAAGTAGTATCAAAAAATGCCAATTTCACACTACTTAAAAGTTGTCCATTTTCTATGCTTGTAATAACACATTTAAGTTGATTTGAATAGCTTAATTCCCCATCAACATTTTTACCCAATGCAATATGTGTAGGTTTTACAACTAAAGATACTTTTGTTCCTATTTGTATAGTTTCATTGAGTTCTAAACTCATCATAGCAAAAGTTTGACCACAAAAATCAAACTTTACTATATGCAAACTATCACATTTTTGTATATTTGCAACTGTTGCTATGAGTTTATTCATGGAACTAAATATCCAAAATCATTCATTATTTGTTTTGCTTTTTTACCTAACATAAAAGTATAAAAAGAAGCTACTTCATTATTTTTTTCACCATTTTTCACTACAACTATCCCTTGATTTATAGGAGTGTATAGTTTTGGATCGACATCTGCCCAGTTTTCATTTTTGTTGTACTGAGACATTGTTGGACTAAAAAGTGATGACTTTGCTATAAAACCTATATCTGCTGCTGTAAGAGCATACGATACTGTTTGTGAAATAGACTCAGCATATACAAATTTTCCTAAAACACTATTATATATTTGTGCATTTTTGACAGCTTCAACCGCTGCTTTTCCGTATGGTGCTGTTTTTGGATTTGCTATTGCTATTTTCGATATCTTTGAATTTTCTAAGAGATTGATCCCTTTTGAAAAATCATATTTTTTGCTACTAAAGTATGCCAAACTTCCTTGTGCATATACAAGAGGTCGTGTAACTGCAATATTATCATCATACAAACTTTGAGGATACTTCATATTTGCAGACATAAAAAGCTGATATGGTGCTCCATTTCTTATTTGAGCTGTAAGTTTTCCACTACTTCCCAAAGTAACATTTACTTTTGTATCAGGATGGATTTGATTAAACTCAGCCACTAACTCGTTTATAGCATAACTTACATTTGCAGCAACTGCAATATTTATAGTTCCAGCAAATAAAACGCTCGAACTCAATAAACTTCCTAGAATTATTTTTTTTAACATCTCTATCTCCTTTATTTTCCTATCATCACATCAGATGATTTTATAATAGCCAGTACACTATCGCCCACTTTTAAATCAAGATTTTCAGTTGAACTTTTAGTAATAACTGTAGCTATTTTATCACCATTTCCTATATCTATTAAAATTTCTGAGTTAATATCACCTAGAATAATATCAGTAATAACTCCTTGAAATTTATTTCTAGCACTTATAGAAAGATTTATATCAGTACTCACAAGTACAGAGCTAGATTTTATAATAGCCACAACATCATCACCTATATCTAACTCTAAGTTATCAATAGCACCATTTGTAATAACACTCACAAGAGTAAGTCCACTTTTTAGCTTGATATAAACAGAAGAGTTTACCGTGTCTTTTTCGATTGATTCAACAACTCCTTGAATCTTATTTCGTGCACTAATTTGCATAGAAAACCTTTCTAAAGATTTCAAAACACCTGTATTGAAATCTGTCATTTGTGTTAGTTGTGATAAAAACTTTTTATGTTCTTGTTGAAGGCGAAAATATGTTTGTACCAAATTTTTGCCATAAGGGGTAACTTTAGCACCACCACCACCAACTCCACCTGTAACTTTTTCAACAACTATTGTTGGACATAAGTTATTCATAGCTGTGATTGCATCCCATGCAGTTTTATAACTCATAGGAACTTTTTTAGCAGCTTTACTAATCGAACCAGCTTCTTCAATATAATTGATCAGCTGTATCCTTTTTTCAAGTAAAAGAGGTGTATCACTATTGAATATTGTTAAAGATGAAGAAAATTCCACACTAAGTCCTTATATAATTAAGTATATAACGAATATCATCAAAAAATCGCATACACATTTAAAAATAATACCGTTATATAACTTAATATATAATGATATCTTTAAATAATTTTTATCTACTCATCAATCATATCGTCAGTAGCTTTAAGTACATATATAAAAGTATCTACTTCAAACTCATCATAAGTTTCAACCGTCACAGGCTCTCTTTGAAACTCTTCCCCCTCAAACTCATCTAAATAATCCCAATGATTGATAAGATTTGCAGAGGTAAATAAAAATCCATGTATAGTATCTCCATTTTCATCTAAATGTATTCCAGGGTATCCCATACTAGCACTCCACCCAGCATCTTTAAGATGCCCTCTTACCACAGCAGGAGTAAACTTTCCAACAACTTTTTCCAGTACATGTCCATTTGGACAATTTGGCATCAATGTACCATATACAAACAATGTTTCTTTCATATTACTTAAATATCTCCACTTTATTTCGTCCATTTTTTTTAGCTTGATAAAGAACAATATCTGCTTTTTGTACAAATCTTTCTTTTGTATCATCTATCATATATTCAGACACCCCTAAACTAATAGTGGTATGTTTTATAGTTTTAAACTCATATGACTCTACTGCCAGCCGTATTTTTTCTGCAAGTATTTGTGCTTGAGATATTGTAGTATTTGGTGTGATGATTATAAACTCTTCACCTCCCCATCTTCCAACTACATCTGTTTTACGAACACTTTTTTGCAAGATTTGAGCTACTATTTTTAATGTTTCATCACCTACATCATGACCATAAGTATCATTTACACTTTTAAAATAATCTATATCAATTAAAAGCAAAGATAAATGTGTTTTATATCTCTTACTGCGTTCTATCTCAATAAGAAATGCTTTTTCTAAATAATGTCTATTATACAACTTCGTCAATTGATCAGTAATAGAAAATCTTTCTAGAGTTTTTTTGTCGGTAATATTTTGACTAATTGATCGATATCCTATTTTTTTATTATTGGCAAAAATAGGCTCTATATTCATCGAGAACCAAATCTCTTCTCTATCTTTTGTGAGATTTTTTACTTCACCACTCCAAAAATTATCAGCTTCTAATCGTTCCCATAGGTTATCAAAAAAAGCTTTTGTCATATCAGGATGTCTCATCAAAGAGTGAGTTTGACCTACAAGTTCAGAAGCACTAAAGCCTATCTCATTGAGATATGCTTTGTTTACATGAGTAATTATACCATCTAAATCCGTTGAAAGAATTAATACATATTTATCAACCATCTCTTGCTGTTCTTTGATAGCTTTATTTGCCAATACAATTTTTTTATTGAGTAAGTTAACTGCTCTATTTTTGTACAGTATTCCAAAAAGTACCACTAAAAACACACCACTTATTTTCCAAAGCATCGTATAATCAAACTCTTGTGCTACTTTGATAGATATCCAGTGTCCTACCAAAGTTCTTCTTTGATCTTCATCAATATCATCCAAAGCCTTTTGCATAATACTATTTAAAAGTGGTTCATCATTTCTCGACGCAATACTAATGGTAATATCAAAATCTAGTTTTCCTGCTACTTTCAAATCTAACATAGAATATTGTTGTATTGCATACCCAATAGTAGGCATAGCATCAATATACCCAAACAACTCACCACTTCTTACTTTTTCTAACCCATCTTTTGTATTTTCAACATTGATAATTTGTATAAGAGGATTTCTACTTTTAAGCACATCTATAAAAGCATAGTTTTTCACTATTCCTATTTTTTTATTTGAAAGTTCTTTTTCATTTTTAATAAAAAATTTATCAGATTTTGTAGCAATAACAAAAGGTTCAGTTACATACGGTTTTGTAAAATTCATACTCTCTTTTCTGCTTGGTATCTCCATAGATACAGGCAAAATATCACATTTTCGTTGTCGAATATTATTAAGTGATTCAGACCATTCTTTTGTAGGGAGCAGTTCAATTGGAGTATCGATATCTTTAGATATGATTTTCATAAAATCTGCACCTATCCCTTTATGTTTGCCATTTTGATCTATCTGTTCAAAAGGCAACCAATCAGGTAATACACACATCAAAATCTTTTTCTTCTTTTGTAAATACTCTTTTTCTTCTTTTGTCAGACTATTATTAAAAGTTTTTTTTGATTCTATATTGACCCATTTTGTATACAACTTATTAATTTCTGCTAGAGGAATAGCATGATCTGTTTTTTCTAAAATAGATTTCAATAACCGTTCCCCTTTTTTTACTCCCATAGGCATTTTTGTTTCTAGTGGAAGACCTAAATTATTAACTGTAACTATTTTGAAATTTGTTAACCACTTCTCTTGTATAAAATAATTGAGTGTAGGGATATTGTCTACAACAGCAAAAGCTTTATTTGTAGCGACTGCTTGAACTGCTTCTTGTCGTGTTTTTACACTATAGAGTTCTATTTCTGGAAAATTCTTTTTTATATGGTCTTCAAGGTAAGACATCTTTACAACAGCAAGTTTTTTTCCAAATAAGTCTTTTATGGAGTTTAGTTTGTTTTCTTTATTCGTACCAAACCCTATTAAAAATGTAATATGACTAAAACTTGTATAATCAACAAACTCTTTTCTTCTCTCATTTATTGCAAGATGAGGAATAATATCAAGAGTTCCATCGTGTAACATATTGAGCTGTTCTGCCCAAGTTTTATCGATATATCGTATCTCTTTATTAAGGTATTTTCCCATTAAATTAACAACATCTATAGTATATCCAATAGGATGATTATCTTCTCTATAATTAAATGGTTGAAAATCTGTTAGATTCATAACACTCAAGTATGGTTTATTGTCCAAATACTCTTGCTCTTCTTCTGTTAAAGTAACTAAGGTGTTTGTTTTCTCTACATCAACAGCTTGTAAAAAAATATTGAAAATGATTAGTAGTATAAATATTTTTTTTAGCACAATAAATTCCTTTCCATATACTTCACTTATATCTTTTGTTTTATTAAGTATTCTATCATACTTTTCTCATCATTTGCTATTGCAAAATGTCCAGAACTATGCACGAACTTCATAGTATCATCAGCAAGAAGAGCTTTTCCGTGAAGCTCAAACGAACCTGATCTTACTGCTGGGATTCTTACTTTCCAGTTGTTGTCCTCTTTATCTTCCCATACCACAGCTTTGATGTTTGGTGTAAGTTTTGCATTTACATAAGTAGCCCAATGAGGAGTAAACTCTGAGAGTTCCAAAATACGAGGATTGTCATCAAACATAAAAGAATCTCTGATTATATCTTTTGCAGCATGTAAACTTTCAGCAAACTCAGCCATAGAGTTCAAAACTGTCATAGCAAAATCAACCGCTTTTTCAAACTGTATATCTTGTTCAGGGCTATTGATTTTTGAGCAATTAAAACATTTGATTAAATTTGAGTATTCAAATGGTTTGGCTCTTTGTATCCCTACATCGTTGTCATCTACAAGTCGTATGAGTTTTGATATCTTAGGATAATCCTCTTCAAAACCCAAATACTCCCAAATAAGCCCTGCACTACTTTTACCACCTTTGTTTTGATGATGATCAAAATACTTATCTCCATCAAACTTTTTGCTTATATCTATCACCATATCATAAGGTGAAAAATCCTCAGTGTCATGGTCTATACGATGAACTATGATTTCATCTTCTGTAAAAAGTCTAAGAAGTGCTACAGCTGTTACTTCATCTGCATGAAATATTTTGTTGTGCGTTGCTATGTTTAGAGTCATGGTTGGTTTCCTTTCTTTTATCTAATTTATTATACAAGTTATTATCTTCGTTGTCTTTGTATTTTTGATTCTAGTCTATTTGTGTAAAAAGAGATAGGATAAGTGAGCATAAGATACCCTAAAGCAAGTGGAATATAACTCTCAAGTGTAGAGTAAGTATAGGCATTTACCTCTTGTGCATTCATTGTAAATTCACTTATGGAAATAATAGATAAAAGTGATGAATCTTTTATGATACTTGCTAGTTGCCCTGTAAGTGCTGGTAACATTCGTGAAAAAGCTTGTGGAAAAATCACATATAAGTACATTTGAAAGTTTGTCAAGCCTAAGCTTAGGCTTGCTTCATATTGTTCTTTATCTATTGATTCTATTGCTCCTCGTATGATTTCACTTACATAAGCTCCTGCAAAAAGTGCCAATATAAATGTACCTACGACATATCTATTTTCAAAGCCTAAGTTATTTGCAAAGACATAGAAAAAAATAAGAATCTGAACCAAAAGAGGCGTTCCTCTTATAATTTCTATATAAAATCTTGCAAAAAATCGTAGAACCAACAGCTTAGAGTTTTGAGCATACGCAAAAAATAGTCCAATGATAAAGCTTAAAATAAGTGCAAAAAAAGAGATGATAATCGTCATCATAAAACCGTCTATAAACTTTTGCTTATATTCATAAACACTTTCCCAGTGAAAATCATACGAGAGATTTTTAAACATAAAATAAAATAAAACGAATACTAAAGTTAAAAGAAGCACTAAGTTAAAAAGATACACCCCTCTTGAAAGAGGTTTCTCTTTTTTAAATCCTAGTTCGTGAATGAATAGTTTTTTTAAATTGATTTGTAGTTCCTAAAAAAAGAATGGAATACCAAGTTTATCAAAAGTCTTTTTGGCATCACTTAGATATTTATTTGCAAAAGTTTCAAATGTACCATCTTCTTTTGCTTTTGCAATAAACGCATCTACTTCTTTTTTTAAAGGGTTGTCTTTCTTGATTGCAACTCCCCAGTACTCAGGAGAGTCTTGAAAAGATGCTAACAATGGTACAGTTGTATCCATATTTTTTGCATAGTTTTTATAAATAGTTAACTGATCATAAATAAATCCATCTGCCTTACCCTGAACCACTTCTATAACACAAGCAGCTTCTTTATCAAAAACTAAAACAGTTGCATTTTTCAAATAATCTTTTGCATAAATATGTCCAGTCGAACCTTTTTTAACAGCAACAGTTTTCCCCGCAACATTTAAGTCTTTTATAGATTTGATACCAGAGTTTTTATTTGCTAAAATTGCCAAAGATGATTGTGCATAAGGTACTGAAAAATCAATTGTTTTTTTTCTTTCATCTGTTATAGTCATTGAAGAGATAATCAGATCGATTTTTCCAGTTTTTAGTGAAGGGATCAGTCCATCCCATGCAATATTTTCTATTACCACTTCTTTACCAAGTGAAGCACCTAATGCTTTTGCAAAATCGACAGAAATCCCAGATGGTGTTCCATCTTTCTGGCTCATTTCAAATGGAGGATAAGCCAACTCCATCCCAACTTTTAAAACTTTTTTATTTTGTTCTTGTTTATTATCGTTACATCCAGATATCACTAAAGCAAGCAGTGATGTAAACATTAGAAGAAATATTTTTTTCATATTATACCTTTAAATTTTTTGTATTATCACATATTTTGTATATATAGTAAGTTAAGGGAGTTTTTAAGGAAACCTGAGTTTAAATGAAGATGCTTAATATTCTAGATTTATATGATAAACTATCATTTGCAAAACTACCCCTTTAAGAAAAGAAAACAAAAGATGAATATATTTAAAAACTTATTTACTGATTTAGAAAACTTATTGAACTTATTGAATACATTCGATTATAGTAAACTGATATTATTAGCAATAACACTCTTAATATTCTATATTATACATATTATTATTTTGAACAGATACCACAAAGTAAAAATAAATGATACTAAAATAGAATTGAAAAAAATAAACTTAGAAGCAATACTAAATAATAAAAGACAAAATTTATTAAAAATTTATTTTATATTATTTTTATTTATATCTTCATTTATTATTTCGAATAATAATTTAACTGTTATTATCCCAGTATTATCAGCACTGATACTAATATCACTTTTCTCAATGAAGGAGCAACTTAACAATATATTTTTAGGTTTAGCCTATAAATCTTCAGTCTTAACAACAATCTACGAAGGTATGGAGTTTTATTTTAAAGACAAACCAAATGAAGTATGCAAAATAACAAAAGTAAATTTATTTAAAACCATATACAAAAATGAGATGACAGGTCAGTTATTTTCACTTGAAAATAAAGTACTCAATGAAATGCACTTGATTCATAAAGTTGTAAAAGATTTAGACTATGTCGAGTTCAAATATACTGTAAAAAGTGATTATCCTTTAGAAGAGTATATTGAAGAAACAAAAACTATATTAAATAGCTATGTAAATGCAGTAGATGTGGATTTTAAAACCCTCAGAGAAACAATATTGTCATTGAAATCTAAGTATAACACCACTCCATTTTTAAAACCTTTTTATACAATTGATGTTGAATTTGATATCAAAGAAGATGTAATCATCAAACTAAAACTCACTACATACAAATATAACTATGATAACTATTTAGATGATTTACTAAAATTCAGACCCAAACCAATTGTTTCAAAAAGCTTATCAAATCACGATGAACAACTCACATGAGAAATCCCACCCACTTCAAAAAACTCTTTTGGTTTTAGTCTATAATATTTATCTTCAACCTCTTGACTTTGTTCAGAGTATGGATCATTCATAATCTCTTGAAGCTCTTTTACTAAACTATAGTCACCTTTTTTTGCAGCTTCATAAGCAGGCACCAAAAACCACTCTCTTAAAGTATATTTTGGATTTGTTAGTTTCATCTGGGTACTTATTTGGCTTATATTAGAACTATTTAGAAGAGATCTCCACTTCGTAAGCCACTCTTGCCATCTCTTTTTTATGCTCTCTTCGTAGTTAAGATTATAGAAACTTTTTTCAAAAGATGTGATATTTTCAGGTATATTTGAAAGTTCTCGAAAAAACACAGTATAGTCAACCCCTGTTTGTACCATCAGTATCTCTAGTTCATCATACAACTCTTCATCAAAACTTTCAAGCCCTAGTTTACTTGCCCACATTTTTTTCATCTCATCTTCCATAACTAAAGAGAAATCAGCTCTTATTTTGTGTAACTCTTGCAGGTGTGTTTGACTAGAACTCAACAGATTTTGTAAAGCAGAATAAAACTGTTGAAAGTTTTTTTCTGCTGCATTTGGCTGATTAAAAAAAGCAAAATGATTTCCACCACCTGTCCACGACTGATAGTAAGGGTCAAACAAATCCATAAAACCAAAAGGACCAAAATCAAGCGTATACCCTCCAGCTGCACAGTTGTCACTATTGAAATTTCCTTGACAAAAACCAACACGAATCCAATTTGCTACAAGTTTTGTAAGCCTACTTCGAAACTCTTTTGCTAAGAGTATCACTTGATCAGCAAATGGTAAATTTGTATCGATTTCTTCACTATATTCACGCTCTATCAAGTGTGATACTATCTGTTTTAGTTCACTCATCGCTTTTGGGTGTTCATTTTTACGAGCTCGGCGTGCGAAAAGTTCTATTTGTCCTACTCTTAAAAATGATGGTGCAACTCTTGTAGAGATAGCAACCGACTCATTTACCATCATATCAGGATCAAACGAATGTGAGTTGTGTGAATACCAAGGTCGTTTTACAAACTCAGTTTTTGAAGTGTACAAACTCAATGAGCGTGAAGTAGAAATACCTAAAGCATACATATGTTCTTGAGCCAAAAACTCTCTTACGCTTGAGCGTAAAACAGCTCGACCATCTGCCCCTCTACAATATGGAGTACGACCTCCACCTTTGAGTTGCATCTCCCATCGTTTATCATTTAGAACACCTTCAAACACAGAAACAGCACGCCCATCTCCATAGCCATTTCCTGTTTGGAAAGGACACTGGGCGTAATATTCTGTCCCATAAATAGAAAGTGCATATCCAGTTGCCCACCCTACTTTGCTCATAGGCTCTGGTAGATTTGAAGTATCACCTGAAAACATTGCCATAAAATCAGGCGAATGAGCTAAACTATCATCAAAACCTAATTCTTGAAATAAATTTTTACTATGTGTGATATAAACTGGTTCATCTATAGGCGTTGGGTTCACAGGGACAAAATGCCCTGAAAAAACCTGCCGAGGGTTATGATCTATACCATCTTGTGTAGCGTTTGGATCAGAAGTTAAAGTATCCATAAGTGAGTAGTTTGCAAATGGTGCTAGGTCGTTGAGTGTTTTTATAGTTGGTGTGTTTTGTTTTGTATTGTTCATATATTTTCCTAATGTGGTATTTTAACCTATACATCAAAAAATAACTTAACAAATATAAATTAGATTATATCTATAAATTTATAGGTTTTTCAATTGCAATGTGATTTTACAAAGAGGGTGTTTTAAATATTGCTTATTATCTTTATCATGCCATACTACAATATTCTCAATGATAACTTTATCTATCCTATATCCACTTTTTAATTTATTCATAATAGTATTATTAAACTCTTTTGATAAAGTGCCTAATATTTTTTCATTTTGTGTTATACATAGATTTTGAAATTTTTCTTGTCTAGTTAAAAATACATTTTCTCCGGTAAAATAGTTATGTCGATTTGAGTTAAAGCTCAAACTAATATCCGATAAACTCATAATATAAGTATAAGTTTGATTTGATTTATCATATATTGCAGTGTCTATTATATAAGTTACATACTCTTGAGGTAGTGGTCTTTGTCTACCATTTTTTATAATATATAATTCATTTTTAGCCCTTGTCATACCAACATAATATAATCTTACAAGTTCATCTTTATTGCTTTTTGTATCATGATTCTTTTTTAGATTATTTACTAGTATTACTTTATCAAACTCCATACCTTTTGACTTGTGAATAGTAGATATAATGATATTTTTACTATAGTTTTCAAAATCTTCAAGTTTGATCTCTTCTAGATATGACAACCATTGTGATATATAGTACTCTTCACTCTCTTGTAAAAATCTATTGACAATTTTTACTAATAATTTGATATTTGATGATTTACTAAATCTCTCTTTTATAACCTCTAAGGCATTATAGAAGTATTGTTCTAAGTATCTAGTTTCATCATTTAAATAGCTATTTAAAACTTTTTCAAACTCTACTATCTCAATAATATTTTTTAAATGAAATTTCTCTCTATCAATAATATATTTTGCATCTATCCCATTTTCTTGTAGTTGTGAATATATCTGCATAACTTCATCATTTGTAAAAGCTAAAATGGCAATGTTTTTATTTTTTTCATCCTTATTTACTAGTTCTTTTACTAGATTTGTTGTTGGTGTTATAAGGTTTGTGCAACTATTAATATAAACGCTTACCTCTCCATTTGCAGATGAGTTGGGGTATAAAACATTGTCTTTATATCTGTTTGTTATATTTTTTATAAATTGGTTCGAGTATTCAACTATATGTTTTTTACTTCTAAAGTTACAAGATAGCTCATATTTTTTATATAGATCTTCATCATTTTCACTGCAAGCAAACTCGGTTTTAAACAGATCTATAAACTTTGTGTCTGCACCGATATGATTCATAATACATTGATCATCATCTCCTACAGCTATAATTCTCATCTCTTTATCACTTGTATTATAAATCGCTTTTACAAGTTCAAAACTATCTTGATTTATATCTTGATATTCATCCAAAACCAATACAGCTTTATATGGTAACCTTATATCCCCATCAAGTATAGATTTTGTAGCTTCTTTTATAGCTTGATTTAATATCTCATCATTTTGTTTTGTATCTCTTGCTATTAATTTAAGAGCATAAGAGTGAAATGTTTGTATCTCAACATCGTAGGACAATGCTCCTACAAGTTCATTTAGTCTGGTCTTAAATTCCCATTTTGCACTTTTTGAAAAAGTCAACATCATAAATTGTTCAGGCTTTATATCTTCAGTTAAAATCAATGAGGCTATTTTATGTACTAAAACTCTAGTTTTGCCACTTCCTGGACCTGCTAATATCATCATAGCTTTTGTAGTTTTATCATTTATGATAAGCTTTTGCTCATCTGACATTTGAGTAAATATTTTATTATACCTTTTTTGAGATATGGGCCTTGATATTCTTTTTTTTAATAAATTATATTGTTTCTTAAAATTATCATAAGGTAATGTAAAGTAATCTTTTAAAAATAAAATCGCTTTGTGATTATCATCTTTTAATCTACTTGCATATTCACACATTATATGAATTGATTCTATTTTAGTTTGATAGTGCTTTTCAAGTCTATTTTTATATTCATTTTTTGTATAAATTTTATTTTGTATTTTTATCTTTTCCTCTTTGATTAAGTTCATTGGGGAATAGTTGATAAATCTTCCCTTTAGTAGTTCTATAATTTTTAAATGGTGAAGATATAACAAAGTTTTGTCAATTTGTTGAATATCAACCTCTTTATCAAGATATAGATATAATTCTTTTAGGGAGAATTGTATCTCTTTTTTATCTTTTGAATCTATTTGTTTAAAAAATATATTTAATAGCTTATCAGATATATTATGTCTTAGATTTATTTTGTCTTTTACACTTTTTTTATCTTTAAATTCAAAATACCATAAATCTCTTTCTCTATTAATTCTTGTAAACAAAAATGTAGATTTATTTTTCCAATTTTTTATAATAGATTTTATAAGTTCAACTTGATTTTTTGTAATTACTTTTTCTTGATATAGATATTCATTTAGTTCTCGTGTAGTAACTTTATCACTATTTAACCCATTTAGATAGTTAAACAATTTTATCTCTATTTGTTTTATGTAAGGAAATTTTTTTATATCACTTTTTTTTGTCTCCAAATTTAAGTCTTTACTGTCACCTAAAATATCCATCTGCTTTAGTTGATGTATACTTAAAGATATCTCATCTTTTTTGTATCCCAATTGGTCGGCTAACTCATCTATTTGAACTGATTCAACTTTTCCATTTCCAACAATAGTGTTTAGTATCAAAGATAATCGAACTTTTTCCTCTTTTGAATATACAGAAGTTTCAAAATGCTTATTTAGTTTGTCTAGACTCTTTGATGCAATAGAATCTGCAAAAAATTGTGTTTTATTTCTTTTTCTACTTAAATATCCTTCCCTTTCAAGTTCTAATAAAGCTGTTTTTATTTTGGTATTATACTCATTTTCATTGTCTTCTACATCCCATCCTGCATCCCTTGCTAACTCAAAAGCTGTTTTATTTACTATATCTTGTGGATAATTTTTGATAACTTTAAAGATTGAGTTGATCTCATTTGCTGTTAATTTTGAACGATTTAAAGAATTAAAATGTTTATCCATATCATCTTCATCAAACAGTATAGGACAAGAAGCAGTAAGATTTTCATCCCTAGCCCCACGACCAGCTTCTTGTGCATAGTTTTCTAAGGATTCTGATATCTCATAGTGTATTACATTTGTTATGTTTGACTTATCCACTCCCATACCAAAGGCAGTTGTAGCAACAATAATATCAATAGTATTTTCAATATAGCCTTTTAATATCTCCATCTTCTTTTGTGAATCTAATTTAGAATGAAAAGATTTAACCACTTTTGTAGTATCCATAGAGAGTTGTTCTGCTACATCATCACAATCTTTTGTAGAAGAAGGAATATATACAAGTGTTGAACCTTCATGATTATTAATAAGCTTTAATAGTTCACGATACTTATCTTTTTTTGATGAGGGTATAGATTTGTATTGTAGGTTTTTTCGTTCTGGAACTGCTAAATATTTGTTTAGTTTTATATCTAAACCTTTTAAGATATATTGATTTATATCTTCTATTACACTTGGTTTTGCTGTTGCAGTAAAACAGGAGATTGGTATATGGTCTTGAAATGGTTTATTTTTAAGTAAATCTTGAACATATTCACAAATATAAAAATAATCTTGCCTAAAATCATTACCCCAAGTAGATAAACAGTGAGCTTCATCTATAACAAATCTTTCTATAAATCTATTTTTCAAAATACTAAAGATTACATTTGATCTTAATGATTCAGGAGCAATATATAATATATCAGCCTCCCCATTTATAGTTTGTTCAATCGCTTCAGCCCTTTCCAACGGACTCATAAATCCACTAATAGCCACAGCTTTATAGTTTGCAACTTTACTCTCAAAACTCGTAATATGATCCTCTATAAGTGCTTGAAGTGGAGAGATAATTACAGTCAATGATTTATACGCTTTAGCTTTGATAATTGCAGGTAACCAAAAAGTAAAAGTCTTTCCACCACCAGTGGGTAAAATAGCAAGAAACGAATCATCTTTTAACGATGCTTCGATTATCTCTTTTTGTGAGATAGTTTGATCATCAAATATATCTGCATTTAGCCTTTGAAATATTCTAAATGTACCAAATCCAAATGTTTCTTTTGAAAACGCACTTAATTCATCTATCGTTTTATCTATATCAAAACAGAGTTTTTTTTGTATCTGTACGATACTTGGATAGCTATACAATACTTTTGGAGGATGAGATTTTATCTCTATGTGTGGAGTAAGCAACGCTAAGATATAAGATAATTCAACGGAATTTGAATCTATTATCTTTTCAAGATACTCTTTGTTTACTATGACATTTTTATGTATATCGTAAATCATATTTTTTAAAGATTTAGTGTCTGAGAAAGTTAAAGGGTTTGAGATATTGATATATTTAAAAAATCCACTAAAATACTTATCGTCTTTTAACAAACTATAAAATATATTTTGACTATTTTCAGGAAGTGATAAAAACTCCTCTTCAAGTTTACATAAAAGTTCCAAAGTGATTTTAGAATCTTCTACAGGGTCATTAGCAAAGTCATCTTCACTTTTATAGTTTTTTGGTAAGCTGTGTATTGTCTTTTGATTGAAAAGTAAAAGTGACAAAGGGAGCGTATCTATAAAAGAGAAGTCTTGTATATCTTGGTATAAAGAAGTCTCTTTTAAAATTTCAAGATCAAAATCTATTAGATTGTGACCACAGATATAGAGAGTATCACAGTTATTGATAAACTCTTTAACCTCTTGTAAAGATGATGTTTTAAGTTCATCATCTTTATATATCAAACCAAACTCATTTATCTTTTTGTTTTTTTTATTTACTTCTAGGTCTAGAAAGATTGTATGTTTATTTTTCATTTAAATTATATAAATCTTTGTATTACATTAAATTTATCTTCTTCTAAGGCATAAATTTCACCTTTGAAAATAATTTCATTTTCATTAATACTATCAATATATTCTAGTAGCCATTCAATATCTTCAAATTCAAAACCATATCTTAATAACCAAATTTCAGTTGTATTATTAGTACCATATCTAATATAGTTTTTCATCATTATCGCTCTATTGTCTTTTGTATCATTATAATATAATTGAAATGCTGCACATATAGGGTCACTCAATGATAATGAGATTACTTTATCTAAATAATCATATGTATCATAAACTAATAAATCATAATTTATTTTATCAATAGATACACCTGTAAACCTATTTATATTTCCTAAAGTATTGTCGGGTAAAGGCTTTGGTATTGGACTAAAGTGTACTGATATCTCTTGAATCATTTTTTCTGCATCTTCTGCTGTAATTTCATTGGTATATACTTTAGATAAAATACTATTTCGTTCATCTTTTTTTGATAAATATGCATACCGTAAAGATAAGATTTCACTAAATGATTTACCTTGAATTTGCCATAACATAATTGGAATAGCGGAATGTAATACACCTGTTTCACCCGGATTTAGAGTGTCTTTTCTTAGGTGAGTAATAAAAATATTTTTAAAGGAATCACTAATTTTCTTTTTAAAATGTTTTGTTAAATCGGTATAGACTTTTGCTTGAATTGGCTTATTATCAATAATCATTGTATTTAAAATGTATTCTATGTCTTTTTTGATATTTTTATCTTTAAGTCTTTCAACTTGTGTATTTGTTAAATGTAAATCATCATTAAATGTATCATCTTTTACTGCTTCAATTATATCTTTAAAGTCATTATCAACAATAGAAGACTTATCCCCATCAATAATAGATGTTTCTGTTAAATTATAGTTTTCTTGTAATCTTTTAGAAAAAGTAGCAATATTTTGCTTTTTTACAATTACATATCCGAATTCAAACTTATCACTACTTGAAGTAGTTCTTCCTGCTCTACCAATTAAATTTTTTAAATTTAATGTTTTTAAATTATGAAAATTGTCAATCCATACTATATCAAATGGCATATTTATTCCTTGAATCAAGGTAGCAGTAGAAAAACAAATACGGGCAAATTTTAATCTTACAAAATCTTCCATAATTAATCTTGCATTCAATGGCATTGACCCGTGGTGTAGAACTATGCCCTTTTCCATCATAGATATTAATGCAGAGAATTTTTCCTTACCTGAAGATGAAGCACCAATAAATTTTCTTAGTTTTTCTATTAACTTTATTGCATTTGGATCTGTTAATTTATCACATTTATCAATATATTTTGCAAAATCTGTAATATATTTACCGGTATAAATCTTTTCTTTTGATACATAAATTAATATAGAACCATTATTATTTAAAACATCTAGAACAATATCTGAGTTTTCATCATATAGGTTTTTGATTTTTTTTTGATATGGTGAAAAATATGATAATTTTTCTTTATCCAACGAAATAAATATTTTTCCTACCGTATGTTGTTCGTAAGTCATAAAAGAAGATTTTTTTTCAAAATTATGTTTTAATAATTGTGCCTCCGGATTATTTACAAATGGATGAGCAAATACCTTTTTAGCATTCGGTAAATGTTTGTCAATCCGTCGTATAAAAGAATCAAATTTCATCCCTCTAATTCCTTCTTCTGATATTTGAGCTTCATCCAACAAAAAAAGTCCTATATTAAATTCATTAATTCTTTTAAAAAGTTCAATACCTCTTTCTGGTGTAATAATAAAAATTCTTCTACTTGTATTGGACTTATTGATATTTTCAATAAATGGAAGTATTAAAATTGATGTGTCATGAGATAACAAATTATTAATAGTATTTATATATTCTGTAATCAATGCACGTGATGGTACAACTATAACAATATCATAATCAACATTTTGAATTATTTCTCTAAATAAATAAGATTTTCCAGCACTAGTTGGTGCTGAAAAAGAAAAATATGTTTTATCTTGAATATTTAAATATGCATGTGCCTGAACTGGTGTAAAGTTTCTGCCTGTCTCATCGTTAATTATATCTTCATATATAGAATATACTTCTTCTAATATATTTTTAGGTTCATTTGTTTTATAAAATAATCCCATTGTATATAAAAGTTGTTTTTCATATTTTTGTAATATATAATTATGAAATCTTTTTATATATGATAGAGCTTCAAAATCCAATGCATTAATAGGTCCTTCTTTATGTATTCGATTTAAAATAGTTGCTATAATTTGTTCAACATTATTGTTCTCAAGTATATTTTTAATCATTGATAGTAATTCCTATTATATATAATTCATGATAATTCAGTAAAGGATTTATATGTTCAGATTTTAATGCATTTTCAATTATTGCTTGTGGATTTTCACTATTAATTGAAAAAGCAGCAACAAATGCTTTTTTATCAACTAAAATATTTTCTACAGATTCTTTAGAAACAAAGTTTTGTAAATCCTGCAATTCCATTTTATCTTTTTCAAGACTAATAAAACGAGAAATTTGAGTTAATGCATTTGTATGAGGATTTGTAACTCCACTATATTTTGCTTCACCAAATACTATTAGTTGAGTATCGCTTTCCGTATGAAAATCAAAACCAGGGTTTCCTGTTTTCTTTTCTTTAAATAATTCTGCTAGAGGAACTTTTGTATGGTTGTATTGTAACTCTAAAGAATCTTGAGCAGTAACAGAGATTAAAAATTCTCCAAATTCTGTATTTACAGTAGTTGTCACTTGTGTTAATATACCATTTATAAGTTTATCAATTGTAGTTTTTGCTCTTGCTTCATAACTAGTTCTAGGAATAATATCAAGTCGACTAATCCAACTTGTGTCAGCTATCATATCAATCATCTCTATTGCCCTAGCTTCAATATCATTAACTTCTGCATGTATTGAATATACGTTACAGTTTGTTGTTTTACCATAGTCACTCATATTTTCTAACTTAGTATTTAGTATGTTCAAATTTATTCCTTTCCAACCTACCCAAAATATCAAAAGCCCCAACATCAAACCGAGAAAAAGCAAACCACTTTTTCCCCAAGTCTTTTAAACTAGCACCAATATGATAGACATCAACATTATCTATTATCATAAATCTATCATGTGCATCTTTGAAGTTTTTTATCTCTATATCTTTATATTGTGAGTTATATTTTTCTAGGTCTAGTTTTAGTTGCTTTGATATAGTTTTTGTGTAGATAATTACATCTATAGTTTGATTTTTTGAAAAAAGTGTTAGGACACTATCATCTATATAATTATCTATCAATACAATAGAACTCTTTGCATCCCTTATCAAATCAGATACAAAACTGTACGCATCAAACATTTGACCATCGTAAAATATCCCTTGCTTTGGTTTGATAGTGTTATCTTCTAAAGCGTCAAAAAGTTTTTCAAACCTTTCATCATTTGACATCTGTTTCTTTTCTAGATTATCCAATCTCTGGCAAAGTAAACTATTACTTGAAATAACTTTTCTCATATCTACAAAGCTATTTATGATTTTCATACTTATATCTATAGCAATTTTACTTTTTAAAACAGCACTTAGCATAGAAACACCCTGCTCTGTAAATGCATAAGGATTTGAACTAGAATGTTTCAAAGTATTGAACCGGTCACAATTTGTGACCAGTTCATCTTTTTCTATCTGTGTTAATTGAAATCTAAAATTTTCAGGAAATCTTTCTATATTTCTTTTTACTGCTTGATTAAATACTTTTGTATCTACACCATAAAGTTTTGCTAAATCTCTATCAATCATAACCTGCATATCTCTTATAGTATAGATTTTACTTTTTATATCTTCATCGATTATCAATTCATTCATATCTCTACCTCACTCGTCCCATCACCCTTCGGAACAACTTTTATCTGCAATGGTATTCTCTCTTTCAATGCTTCCACATGAGAAATCACACCTACCATTTTTCCGCTACTTTGAAGTAAATTTAGAGCGTTGAGTGCTGTTTCTAAACTATCCTCATCTAGTGTACCAAAACCTTCATCTAAAAAGAGTGAATCGATGGCAATCTTTTGGCTTGCTAATTCGGAGAGTCCAAGGGCTAGTGAAAGACTCACGATGAAGCTTTCACCACCTGAGAGTGTGCTGACTGGTCGGATCACATCACCTTGAAAACTATCTATCACTTCTATTTCTAAAAGTTGTTTTTGTTCGCTACTTCTTTTGAGCTCATATCTACTTGATAAAATACTCAAATGATGATTTGCTAAACTTATGAGCTGATCTAAGGTGATACCTTGTGCAAACTTGGCGAACTTATTTCCATCAGCCGAGCCTATCATATCGTTTAGTTTTACCCATACTTTAAATTTCTCTTGTTTTTTTTCTAGCTCTTTTATTTTTTCTTCATTTTTTGTTCTATTTTGAGTATTTATCTCTAGCTCTTTTTCACTACTTCCGATACTTTTTTGTATCTCATCTATTTTTTCATCTAATACTTTTAGTTCATCGATCACCTCATCAAATGGACGGATTTTTATCTCTTGTTTTTTATGCATTTCAAGTTTTTTACTTGTATCTATTTGTAGAGTTTTATATCTGTTGTATTTTTCATCTATGCTATTACAAAATAAACTTAACTCTTCTCTTTTCTCTTTTGGTAAAATCGCACTTTCAAAATCTATTGGTGTTTTAAAATCATTTTCTACTAAAGCTTTTTCAAACTCGGTTTGTAGTTTTTCTACTTTGAGCTCATCGTTTTTTTGTTTGAGCTGTAGCTCTTTTATTTGAGTATTTAAAAACCCCTCTTTTGAGAGGAGTGTTGAGAGTTCTTTTGTTGTGTCATTGTATTTTGTTTGGATAGCAGAGTAAGTAGATGTGATATTTTTTTCATAGAGTTCTATATCATCTGTATCTAAAATAGTTTTACTTTTTTGTTTCAAAGAGTCTATCTCAATTATAAGGGTATTTAACTCTTTTTTATTTTCTTCAAAAGCTTTTAAGATAGCTTCTATTTGTATCTCTTGTTCTTGTAGTAGATAATATTGCTTTTGTAACTGCTCTTTCTCTTTTTGGATTCTGTCTTTTTTCTCTCTTAAGATTGTTATCTCTTGTATCTCTTTTTCTAAAGTCTGTTGTTCCTCTTCTAACTCTTCGTTTGAGTTGAGTTCTAGTGTAAAGTTTGTATCTTTAAAAAACTGTTCTATTTTTTCTTTTGTGTCATTTAGTTTAGTAAGTTCAAGTAAACAGTCTTCTACTTTTTTGTTATTTAGAAGGAGTTTGTTTTCATAGAGTTTTAGATTCTCATTCTCTTTTACTAGTACACTTTTTTGTTCATCTATTTTTGAAGTTGTTTCATCTATATTTACTTCTACACTATGTATGATATATGGATGCTCTTTTGAACCACATAAATAACACTCTTCATTTTTTTGTAGTTTTTTTCTATCATCTTCATACTTTGCTATGAGCAGTTCATTTTCTCTTTTTTGTACGAGTGTTTGAAGAGTTAGGGTGATTTGCTCTATGAGTTTTGTCTTTTCTTTTTGTAGTGTACTATCTACTTCTATTTGTTTTGTTAACTCTACTGATAACTTTTTCTCTTTTTGTATATCTACTAAAAGCTTTTCATACTCTACTATTGTATTTTGTATCTGTTCTATTCTTTTAAGGCTTTGTCTGTAGCTTTCTTCTTTTTTTAACTTATCTACTACTATAGACTCGATAGTACTATACTCTTTTTCACATACTTCTAAATGCTCATATAGTACTTTGATTTTATCTTTTTGTTGTGTATATGCTGTAGTGATATACTCTTCATCTTCTACTATACTAGATATTTCTACATTAAAAAGTTTTGATAACTCTTTTTTTTGATTAGAGAGCTTATTTTCTATATCATTTTGTAGTTTTTCTTTACTATTTATTTGTTCTCTTAAGGCTCGTATATCTTTGAGTTTGAGACTATTTTGTTCAAAAGAGATTTTTTCTTTCTCATACTCTTTTTTTACACTCTCTACTAGTATATTTTGTGAGTGCAATTGTGAAGTTAAGCTCTTGTACTGTTCATCATATACTCTTAGTTTCTCTTTTTGTGTTACTATAGTTGTTTTTATACCAGTATACTCTTGATAGATACTTTGCATATTTAAAGCTTTGTTAGCAAGTGTTAGGCTTTCGTATTGTTCTTTGTTATCTTCTTTCTCTTTTACGCTACTAGTATAAAGTTCACTATAGTTTTTATCTTCTAGTACTAACTTATCTAAAGTCTCTATCCATACTTTTATCTCTCTTAATTCTTTTTCTTCTTTATCTAAAAGCTGTTTTTGTTTTTTGTTCTCTTCTAATACTTTTTCTTTCTCTTCTACTTCAGTACTCGATAATAACTCTCTTGTGTCAAGTATCTTTTTATCTAACTCTATATCGTATTTACAAGAAGAGTACTGTTCATATACCTCGGCTGATATTTGTTTATATATCTGTGTACCTGTCATCTTCTCTAAAAGTGTAGATCGCTCTTTTTCATCCGCTTTTAAAAATGCATCGAATCCACCTTGAGCTAATACCATAGACTGTTTAAATCTATCAAAATCTAAGCCTGATAACTCTTCTACATATTTAGGTACATCTCTTAGTGTTGATTTGAGTACTTTTGCACTGTTTACATCACTTAGTTCCATCTTTGCAGTTTGAAACTTACCTTCGGCGTTTTTTCTAGCTCTCTTTTGAGTCCAAGAAGAACGATATATTTCCCCTTTTATCTCAAACTCCACTTCACAATAACACTCGCCAGTATGTCGAGCCATCAGTTCATTTGGATTTTTCAGTCGTGGGGTTCTTCCATATAAAGCACAAGTGATGATATCTAGTATAGTACTTTTACCAGCTCCTGTGGGTCCTGTGATAGCAAAAAGTGCATTGTCATTTAAAAAGGTTCTAAAGTCTATTTCAGTTTCACCTTTGAGTGAGTTTATATTTAAAGCTTTTAGTTTTAGTATTTTCATTAGATACTCACCATTTCTACTACTTTTTTAAAGTTTAAAGTAAGTTCATCGATAAACTCAATATCTTCTAACTCTTCTACATCGAGTCTTTTTTGAAATACCTGAGTTGGAGTAAGCTCATCTAAGCTAGTTACTTCTAACTCTTTTGCTTCAAGTTTTTTTTGGGTTCTATCTATTTTGATAGCTAGTACTATGAGTTCTAACTCATCTGCATACTCTCTTAGTGCTTGATTTGCAAACATTGGGTTTTCATCTTTTAAGTGTATCTCACACCAAGTGCTTTTATCTCCTATATTTTCAAGCTCTTTTTTTATAGTTTCCAAGTTACCTTTTAAAACTTGTAGTTTTCTATATAAAGGAATTTCTAACTCTTCTACACTTACGCTATCATTTTCAAATGAGATAATATTTACTTTTTTCTTTTGATTTGATTCTGAAAAACTAAGTGGTATAGGTGAACCACTATATCGCACATGATCTACTCCAACAGTTTGATTTATATGCAGATGCCCTAGTGCAACATAGTCAAAATATTTACCCAAAAAATCACTTCCTATGTCAAGTGTTCCACCTATATAGATATCTCTTTCACTCTCACTCGTACGACTTCCTACTGTAGTCAAATGTCCAGTAGCTATAATAGGAAGATTGTCTTTTTTTGTAAGTTCAATCGCTTTTTCATAAACATCTCTATAGTGTTGTTTGATTCCATCATTGAGTGATGATTCTTTATCATTTACAGTTTGTCCACTTATTGCTTTTCGTACAACACTATCTCTTAAAAATGGAACAGCACAAACCACACCTTGCAGTTTGTTTTCTTTATAAATAGAGATAAGTTCATTTTCATCACTTTCCCCTGATGTAACAACATAAACATTCATAGCTTCAAGTAATTGTTTACTAGCTTTAAGAGTAGAGATAGAGTCATGATTTCCAGCGGTGATGATGACATATAAGTTTTGTATAGAATAGAGTTGTTTTAAAAAGTTATAGTAGAGTTCTAGTGCATAGTTTGGAGGATTTCCCGTATCAAAAATATCACCTGCTACGATAAGCACATCGATATTTTCTTTTTTTATTGTCTCAACAAGCCATGAGAGAAAAGAGAAGTGTTCCTCTTGCCTACTTTTTCCCATAAATTTTTGACCAAGATGCCAGTCTGATGTATGTAAGATTTTCATTTTATTCCATTTGTAAAGGGATAGCAATAGTAAATAAAGCTCCTTTATATTCTTTATGCTTATACTCAAATATAGTGTTTTCAACAGTTATAGAACCATTCATATGTTTTCTTATAATCTCTTCAGACATATACAACCCTATTCCTGTACCTTGAGATTGATGTTTTGTTGTAAAATAAGGATCAAATATTTTGTTTATAATTTTAGGATCAATCCCTCCTCCACTATCTTTGATCATAATGATTACACTATTAAGCTCTTTAAATGTGTCGATTAGAACTATTCTTTCTTCTATATCTTGTTCTTCTAGTACATCTCTGGCATTATTTAAAATATTCATAATAACCTGAATAAGTTCACTTTTGTAAACTTTCACTTGTATATTTTCTATATTTTGAATGATTTCGATATTTCTATTTCTAAATTTTGAACTAACTATCTTCAGTGTTTGTTCAACTGCTTCTTGAATAAAAAATTCCTCTTTCTCTTTATCTGGTTTGAAAAAGTTTCTAAAGTCATCTATTGTTTGAGATAAAAACTGAGCAGAATCATTGATGATGGTCAAACGCTCAATCTCTACTGACTCTTTTGATATTCCAAACTCTTTTTCCATTTTGATACCAGTAGCTGCTGTAGATATAATAGAAAGCGGTTGTCTCCATTGATGTGCTATATTTTCAAGCATCTCACCCATTGCAGCCATTTTGGACTGTTGAAAAATAAATCTCTCTTTCTCTTGCAATAATATACCTTGATTTTTCTCTTTTGTAATATTTGTAAATACACCAATATAGTTTTGAATATTCCCCTCTTTATCACAAACTTTATTGATGGTTAAAAGCTCTGTATATAACCCACCTTGTTTATTTTTATTTACAATTTCACCATTCCAAAAACTATTTGTATTTAAACTTTCCCACATATTTTGATAAAAACTTTGATCATGTTCATCTGATTTTAGTATATTTGGCTTCTGCCCATATACTTCATCTTTTGTGTATCCTGTGTTGATTATAAATGATCGATTTACATCAATTATATTTAAGTTTTTATCTGTAATCAAAATACCATCATTTGTGTTGTCATATACAATATAAGCATTTCTAAGCTTTTCTTGATTTTTTAGTAGTTGTTTTTGATATTTGATCTCTTTATTTTTTGTTTTTGTATATTTTAATAATAATTGAATAATAATAACCGTAATAATAATAATCAGTAAAGAGAAAAACATCAAAGCAAGTCTATTTTTCAACTCCCAATTTTTCATTGCTTTTTCATAATCAAGTTTGATAGCAATACATAAAGGAAAAGTGTCTGTTAGACTATATGCAGAGATATATTTTTCTCCATCAATCACTTCAATTCCAGAACTAGAAATATTTTTTATACTCTCTTGAAAAAGTTTTGTTTCTATTGTCGTACTCTTTGTTTGCAAATCGTTATGTGTTGAAAAAAGCAATTTTCCATCAATACGCACTATTTGAAGTTCTTCTGTATTTTGATGAATATTATTTAAAAATTTATTGATGAAATAGTCATTGCTAATAGCAATTATTACAGTATATTTTTTATTGTCTTTTATAATTACTTTACTAACTGGTACAATAGTTAATAAATCATCTTTTTGAAAAAGGTCTCTCCCTTTTATAACCTCACCAAAGCGTAAAATTGTTTCTGAAAAAAGCGGTTTTGGATAATACTCACTTATATCAAGGGTATGATTCAAATTATTGTTATTTGAACTATATACTATTTTCTTATTATCATTCAAAATACTAATAGAACGGATAAAAGTGTTATCATATAAAATATTTTTTACTCTTTTTTTGAGTAACTTTTCTTTTTCGATTACTAAACTTATATTATCAATATTTCTTGTAATACTTAGCATTATTTGAGTTATTTGCTCATTGAAACTATTTACATGTAGTTCAGTATTTTTCAAATAATTTAGTTCAGATTCCTCTTTTAATATAGTTGTAGTGTATGTCATACTACTTATAAGTAATACTACAATTAAAAAAGCTACTAAACCTATTTTCTGAAATTGTTTCAAAGGATTTATTTCAACTTTACAATTGCTTCTAAATCATTCTTTTTTGCATAGTGCAAGAGTCTTCCATCATATTTAATATCTTGAATAAACTTTTCTACTCTTTGGTAAAAATTTTCATTTCCGTATGCAACAGCCCAAGCGTATGGTGTCATATGATATGTAGAAATAGGTTCGATAAGTTTTGCCCAATTTGTTTTTGCAAGCATTCTTTTTCCAAATGGATAATCACTCATAAAAACATCAGCCCGTCCAGATAAAACTTCATTTTCTCTAGCTTTATAACTATTTACCACTAATAGCTCTGCATTTTTAAGATTTTTTTTCATCACTGTTTCATGATACATACCCTTTGCAACAGCTACTACATTTTCTTTTTTATCAATATCATCCCAACTCTTTATTTTTTTATTTGATTTTGTTGTCACTGCATAAATATCACTAGAAAGGTGAGGAGTCGTAAAACGGATTTTTTGTCGTCTTTTTTTTGTGTTTCCAATAGCAAACATTGCTATATCACATCTGTTTGAAGTCACATCATCAATTAGTGTTGCAAATGAACTTGGCACAAATTCAAGACCTACACCTAAATCTTTTGCAAGTTCTTTGGCTAAATCAACATCTATTCCTATAAGTTTTTGTGTTCTTTGATCCAAATATGATATACCATAATAGTTTGTCCAAATACAGACTTTGATTTTATTTGATTGTAGTATGTTTTCTAGTTTATTATTTTTAGCTACAAGTGTAGCAAAAAGTAAAGAACTAAGTAAGCAAATTTTAAATAGAAAACTCATTAATATTCCTTGAAATTAAAAAATTATTATAACGCAATTTTTTTAATATAAGTTTTTTTAATAAGAAATATGATGAAAACAAAAAACTCAAAAGAGTTTTTTGTTGATTATCGTAATATAAATAACGATTGAACAGCTATTTTTGTTAATTCGATAATTGAATCAATATTCATAACTGGAATAAAGAATACAATAGCAGAACCAACACCACCAAGAACTGTAAGAATTGCTACAAATGCAATAGCGTATGTTGAAACTCTTTTATCGTTAAATTCTTCAGAGATGCACTCCTCTTTAGGAGGATAAAAATACATCATAGCAATAAGTTTGAAGTAGTAATACACAGACACAATAGTAGCCAAAATAGCCAATACTGTAAGACCCATATATCCAGCATTTATAGCTTCTGTAAATACATAAAACTTACCAATAAATCCAATAGTAGAAGGGATTCCTGCTAAAGAAAATAAAAATATTGTCATCATTGCTGCTAAAAATGGTCGCTGTTTTGATAAACCTTTAAAGTCATCATAAGTAACTTTGACATTTGTTTCTGAAATAATATGAGAAGCCAAACCAAACGAACCTAAAGCAGATAATAAATATGCTAAAAGATAAAACATAGTTGCATACGCTGAATCAATATTTATGATCATTCCATCTTTATAACTCAACGCTATAAATGCTAAAAGTAAATATCCTGTATGTACTATTGATGATGCTGCTAACATTCTTTTTACAATATTTTGTGTAATAGCAAGCCATGTACCAAAGATAAGTGTAAAGATAATAATAACAGAGATAATAGTATCCCAAAAGTCAATAATAGGAGCAAAGTCATGCAAAATAGCTCTTAAGAAAAATGAGAAGATCGCAATCTTAAATGTTGATGCCATATACGCTGTAATAACCATAGGCGCACCTCGATAGATATCAAGAACCCAAGACTGAAAAGGAAATGCTGCAATTTTAAATAAAAATGTAAAAAAGATTAAAGTCAATCCTATATACACTAAAATCATATCATCGCCTGTATGTGTTAAAATAAATTCTCCTATTTGAGTTAAGTTTGTAGTACCAGTTGCACCATACACTAAAACAACACCTAAAAGATAAAAAGATCCTATAAATGCACCCAAAACTAAATATTTGAAAATAGCTTCAACTCTTTTAGAATTTTCAGTATTAAACCCAACCATAATATAAACAGCAAAAGAAGCAATTTCAAGTGCTAAATATGCAGTAATCAATTCATTTGCATGAGAAAGAAGCATCATACCAAATAATGCAAACATCAATATAGAGAAAAACTCCCCTTTAAAAAATGATCGATGTTGAAAATAATGTTCCCCTATTAAAAGAGTAAGTATTGTCCCAACAATCAACAGTATGTTGAAATAATTTGAAAAAGAATCAAATATTAAAACATTGTTAATAACTTCACTAAAAGGTATAACAGAATAAAAAACTGTAAATTTTGCTAAACAAAATCCTAAAGCAATCACTAGAAATACGGTAGAGACAACAATAAAATCTCTTGTTTTGAATTTTTCATACATGCTCATAAACATAAGTACTAAAGCACCTATTAAAACTGTTAAAGCAGGTATTAAATAGATAAATTCACTCATTTTGTTGCTCCTATATGTAAAATATCTTGTAAGTAGTGTGTAACTGTTGGCTCAAATTTATCGATAAATATATCAGGATAAAGCCCCATTAAAAATACTAATATAACCCATGGAATAAAAGCAATTATCTCTTTTATCTTTAAGTCTCTCATTTTTAAAACAGCAGAACCCTCTGGTCTATCTTGTAAAATTGCTTTTTGAAACATCCATAACATATATGAAGCCCCAATAATAACAGTTGTAGCGGCAACATAACCTAAAATATGGTTAAATTCATAAATACCAAAAATAATCAAAAGCTCAGAAACGAAACCATTTGTACCTGGCAATCCTACATTTGCAAATAACATAATTGCAAAAATAAAAGTAAATACAGGAGCTTGCGAAGCAATACCACCTAAATCTTTCATAGTTTTAAAACCAGTTTGTTCATGAATCAACCCTACAAGTAAAAATAATGCACCAGTAGAAATAGCATGAGCAATGATTAAATATAATGCACCATTGATACCATATTCATTGAGAGAGAAAATACCTGCTGCAATTAAACTAAGGTGTGAAGCAGAAGCATACGCAAACATCCGTTTGATATCATCTTGCATAAATGCAGCGATACCAAAATATACTAAACCAAAAATACCAATTGCTACAAAATAGATTGAAAACTCAACATAAATTTCAGGGAATATTGGAATCATAAATCTTACAATAGCATAAACACCAAGTTTAGCCATGATAGATGAAAGTAAAAAAACAGCTCCTGTAGGTGCATTTTTGTATGTTTCCATAATCCAAGTGTGTAAAGGAAACAATGGAATTTTAATAGCAAAAGCTGCTAAAAATGCCAAAAATAGCCATACTTGTGTAGTATAATCAAGAGTAGTAATTTTTACTAACTCATTATAAGCAAATGACCACTCACCAAATTCAGTATGATAAGCAACACCCAAATAAGCAATAGCAACAAACATAAGAAGTGATCCTGCCATTGTATATACAGTTACTTTAATAGTTGTAGCTACCTTATCTCCAAAACCATACGCACCAATCATTAAAAATACTGGTAAAAGCATAACTTCCCAAAAGAAGTAAAATAAAATAACATCAAGAGAAAGAAGTGTACCTGTTACACCTGCTTGCACTAAAAGCATATTGATCCAATATCCTTTAGTTTTCCCTTCCCAAAGAAGTAAATAAGCTGTAGGAATCAAAACAGCAATCATCATCAAAATAGTTAATGAAAAACCATCTAAACCTACATAATAATGTATACCATAAGACTCAATCCAAGGAACATTTGTCACAAACTGCATCCCTGCACTTGGTTCAAACTCAATATAGATTTTAAGAACTAGTGCTAAGATTACAGTAGTTGTTAAAAATGCTATATTTCTAATTGTATTTACATCTCGTGTTGTTAGCATTAAACCAAATGCTACAATCGCTGGTAAAAATATAATAAACGAAAGTATATCTGAACTCATACTATAATCCTAATGTAATATATAAATAAATAAATATACAACTCATACCAACAAGCATGAACGCTGCATAAAATCGAACATTGGCATTTTGTAACATCGCTACTTTTTTACCAATCTCCACAAAACCTTCTGATGAATTCATAATAAATCCATCAATAATTTTACTATCTACAACTTTATCAATAAATGTAGATAGTTTTTTAAGAGTTTTTACAAATACAAGGTCATAAATCTCATCAATATAAAATTTATTTCCTATGATTCCTATCTCCTCTTCTGGTTTACTTACATCAAAATTAGCATATTTTTTATACGCTACAAAAATACCTGCAGCAGCAACCGCAACTGATACTATCATCAAAATATATTCTGTTGCATGACTTAAGTGTATTGTTTTAGAATTTAGTTGTCCCAACCAAGTGTCTACAAAATGATTTCCTCCAAAAACTGCAGGAAAGTTTAAAAATCCAGCTCCAAATGCACCTACTGCTAAAACTAACAACGGCAATGTAATTGTTTTTGAAGTATAAACATACTCTTTTTTAGATTTTGTTGGCGCAACAAAAACTACAAAATATAATCTAAACATATAAAATGCTGTTAAAAATGCTGTAAACATCCCTATTCCCCAAATAAGGTATTGTTCCTCTTGAAAAGCTGCTGCTAAAATAGCATCTTTTGAGAAAAATCCAGAAAATGGAGGGATACCTGAAATCGCTATTACACCAACTAGAAATGTAAAACCAATAATTGGTAATGATGCTCTATGTTGTGCTATTTTAAAAATATCTTGTTGGTGATGTAAAGCCATAATAACCCCACCAGCTCCCATGAACAACATAGCTTTAAAGAAAGCATGTGTAAATACATGAAATAATCCTGTAGAATAAAAACCAAGACCAACAGCAATAAACATATACCCTAATTGACTCATAGTAGAATAAGCAAGAATCTTTTTAATATCATTTTGTCTTGTTGCAATAAACGCAGCCAATAGTGCTGAAAATGCTCCAATATACGCAATAAATAATCCAATGTCAGCTAAATCAATATAAAGAAAATGAAATCTAGCAACCATATAAACACCAGCTGTTACCATAGTAGCAGCGTGAATCAGTGCAGAAATTGGTGTAGGACCAGCCATCGCATCAGGAAGCCAAACATACAATGGAATCTGAGCAGATTTACCCATAGCACCAACAAATAATAAAAATCCTGCTAAACCTAATAACTCAGGCGATGCATTTGTTAAGTTTGCTTCAATTGAAGTAAATGATAAATCAACCTCTCCCATTGCAAAAAACAATGTTACAACACCAAGTAAGAAACCAAAATCCCCTACTCTGTTTACAATAAATGCTTTGTTAGCTGCAAGAATATTTTCTTTTTTACCGTAGTAAAATTTAATCAAAAGGTATGAACAAACTCCAACACCTTCCCAACCAATAAATAAAATAATAGGATTATCAGCTAGCACAAGTATCAACATAGATGCTAAGAAAAGATTAAAATATGCAAAAAATTTACCAAACCCTTTATCACCTTTCATATACCCAACCGCATAAATATGAATCAACCATCCAACAAAAGTAACAAACATCGCCATAAAGATTGATAAGTTATCACCCAAAAATCCCATCTCAATAGTAAGTTTATCGATACTTAACCAAGTAAATAACTCTTGTTTAAAAGTGATATTTTCTTCATTCATTCTCAAAAATAAACTTAGAGTTATCAAAAAAGAGATAAAAGGTGTTATTGTCCCTATCCATGCAAAAGTAGCATCTGATATTTTTTCTTTTTTTATACTATAAAAATATAAACCACCAGTTAAAACTGCACCTAATAAAGGGGATAAAATTATCCATATTAATAAATCTGTGTTCATGATTTTTCCCCTTGTGTTAATGTTGTAAAAACATCTGTATCAAGTGATTTTTTAGATCGAAATAACAAAATGATAACTGATAAAAAGATTGCAGCTTCAGCAGCAGCAATAGCAATAACCATAATCGTAATAATTTGAGGATCCATATCAAAATGATATCTTGCAAATGTCACTAAAAACAGATTTATACCGTTAAGCATCATCTCTATAGACATATATATTACAAATATATTTTTTCTTGATATTACCCCTATTGCACCGATTGAAAAAAGCATCATAGAAACAAATGCTAAAGATGTTAATGAAATCATGATTCATCTCCTTGATTTTTAACTCTTTTAACTCTTTTTTTAGCAAGCACAACAGAACCTATTAATGCAACTAAAAGTAATATAGAAACTAACTCAAATGCAACTAACCAATTGTCAAAAAGTACCAATCCTATAGGTGCTAGATCACCAAAATCAGTATCTGTTAATAACATATCTTTTGCAGGTAATTTAGAAACTGCTTGTATAACTAAAATATTTAGTGGAATCATAACAATTGCACCCAATCCAATAAGTTTAAACTTATTTGGTTCTTCTGGTAAATCTTCTTCTCTAATATTTAAAAACATTAAAATAAATAAAATAAGCGTCATTATCGCCCCAGCATACACTATGATTTGTACCATAAATAAAAATGTTGCATTTAAAAGTGCAAAAATTCCTGCAACACTTAACATAGAAATCAACACACCCAATGCACTATACATAGGATTTTTATATACAAGCATAGCAAGAGCACCACCGACTGAAAGTAACGACAATCCTATAAACAATACATCAACCATCATTTAAATCCTTTGATCTTTCATTTGCCATTAAAGCTTTTTTATCCAGAACAAACTCTTCTCTTGTTCCACCTGTAAATGAAAATATACCTGTATCCATACGAATAGCATCACAAGGACACGCCTCAACACAGTATCCACAAAAAACACACTCTAAAAGATCTATTTTGAACTCTTTTGGTCGTTTCTCATCAACTCCATCAAACCTTTCTTCTGCTTCAATAAAGATACAGTCAGCAGGACAAGCAGTAGCACACATATAACATGCCACACATTTCTCAGTCTGATCTTCATGTTTTGTGAGTCTATGCACTCCTCTATATCTTTCATTAAGATCATCTGGTTGCACCTCAGGATAGTGTCTTGTTCTTAGATTATCATTATCTTTTAGATTTGTTCGAAAATGTTTTAAAGTAGTTTTCATTCCACTAAAAATAGCTGGTAAAAACAATTTATCTTTAAAAGATTTTCCCTCTCTTTTTACTACTGTAATTCCCATATTAACTCCCTAACACTACAATAATCGTAGCTGTAACAACAATGTTTAAAAGTGATAATGGTATTAAAACTTTCCAACCTAACATCTGTAACTGATCATATCTAAATCGTAAAACAGTCCATCTCACCCAAATATATACAAATGCCATCATGAAAAATTTTACCAAAAATGTTCCTATTTGAATAACAGCCGTCATGATATTTACACCATTTGCATCAATTCCTGTGATTAAAAAATATGCCATTAAAGCTACAATTATAATAGCTATACTCCAAAAAGCAATAGTTAAAATTCTTGTTTCTTTTACTCTTGATAAATCTTCACCAATCGCTTTATTATTTTTTTTCATCCATTTTGTAAAACTCCATACACCAAGAGGTAAAAGAATCATAATAGCAATCATCACATAATTCATATTTGACTGAATAAAAGCAGTATCAGCCCATGGAATATGATATCCACCAAAAAATAAAGTTACAATAATCGCACACGAAGCACTCATAGCCGCATATTCACCTACTTGAAACAAACCAAATCTCATAGCTGAATACTCTGTATGATATCCTGCAACAATTTCTGATTCACCCTCTGCAATATCAAATGGAGCTCTGTTTGTTTCTGCAAATGAACAGATGATAAAAATAATAGCAGCTAATGGCTGTATAAAAATACCCCACATTGGAATAACACCAAGATATGTACCTGCTTGTGCATTAACAATATCTGTTAAGTGAATTGAACCATAACATATAACCATAGACATTAATGCCAAAACCATCGGAGCTTCATAAGAAACAACTTGCGCAGCTGCTCTAATTGATCCTAAAAGTCCATACTTACTCTCTGATGAAAATCCACCTAAAATAATTCCATATATAGATAAACCAGCAAAAGCTAAAAACCATAACATTCCAAAATCTGCTGGAATAGCTTGCATAATATGTGACTTACCATCTATTATAAGCTCATCTGCAAAAGGGATCATCGCAAATGTTAAAAATGAACATAAAAATACGATTCCTGGTGCAATAGTAAATAAAAATGTATGCTTGATATGTTTTGCAACAAAATCCTCTTTAAATACAAGTTTTAACATATCTGCAAAACTTTGTATCAAACCACCTAATCGTAAAGGTCCAATATTACATCGATTTGGACCTGATCTATCTTGAATAAATCCAGATATTCTTCTCTCCCACCATACAAAAAGTGGTGTTAATCCAACTGCTAGTAAAGCAGCAATTGTGATATTTACTATTAATATTACCGTTGTTGAAGTACTCATAGCGTTCCTTTAGCAATCATATCTTTTAAATGTTCAATTATTGAAGTAATAGTTTCAGCCTGATCATCTTTTTTCATTTTTGAAACAACTTTTTGTTTAATCCCATCAACATTTGTGTATGTTCCTGATTTTTCATAAAAAGATGCTATTGGCATAGCTACATTTGACTTTTCAATAGTTTGATTTAAATGAGAAAATAAAGAGATAACTTTTTTATCATTTAATAGTTCTAAATTCTTTTCAAAATAACTATTATCAACAACTACTACAAGTTTTGCTTTTTCTAAATTTGATTTAAATGTTGTTTCATCTTCAGCGATGCCTAACTCTTTAAATGTTTTTCTATTTGCTGATTTGTCATTTTCTCTTAAATAATCATCTTCAAAATTTTCATCAATAGTATCTGGCGAGTATCCTGAGATATTTGCATTTAATTTCGAAGCTAAATTTTGTAAGTTTTTCATCTCTTCTGTTGATAAACTAGGACTTAAAACAAAAAATATCTCTTTTACTGTTGAGATATATTTAAATATATGAGTCATCACATTTTTAAAATCAGAAATTTCATTTTCTAGTCTTGGAATCTCAAATCTATTCTCATTTTCATTGTGGTAAGAAAGTCTTCCTTCATCACACATAAACCAACCATTTACAGCTTTATTTGCACGAGGTCTAAATCTAAAAATTTCATCATTTTTATATTTTTCTTTTCTATGATCAACAGATATATTACACCCTTTTGCACAACCACCACAAATAGCATCAAAAGTTTCCATAAACCAAACTCTTTGTTTAAATCTAAAATCTTTAGATGTTAATGCTCCAACTGGACACAAATCTACTACATTCATAGCATAAGGATTGTCTAGCGGTCGTCCTGGAAATGTTCCTATATAAGAGTGATTACTTCTACTTATTACTCCAAGTTCATGTGTTTTTGTAATATCTGAACAAAATCGTGTACATCGTGTACAGAGTACACATCTTTCACGATCTAGCATTACATTCGAACCAAGATCAATTCTTTTTGCATGATTTGTTTTCTCTTCTACATTTACTCTTGATTCATAAAAACCAGATTCCATATAATAGTCTTGAAGTTTACACTCACCAGCTTGATCACAAGTAGGACAATCAATTGGGTGATTGATCAGTTGAAGCTCTAAAATATCTCTTCTAACTTTTTCAATATTTTCACCCTGAGTTCGAACTTCCATACCCTCTTTGATAGGAGTATCACAAGCAATTTGTGGTCTTTTTTGTCCCTCAATTGCAACCATACACATTCTACAGTTACCATCTTTTCCAAGAACTTGATGATAACAAAAATGAGGTATATGAATATTTTCATCAAGAAGTTTATCAATTAATAAACTCCCTTTTTCTGCCTCCATTTTTGCACCATTGACTGTTATATTAACCATTTCACCCATTGATTGCATCTCCTTGTTCTTTCGTATTTTCAATATACGCAACAAATTCATCTCTATATTTTTCAACTAGACTTTTAATGATATCTTTAACAGCAGGTGCAAATACACATACAGTTTTTCCATTCATTGTTTCACATACATCTAAAATTGTTGTTAAATCAGAAATTGTTCCATGACCATCTAAAATTCTTTCTATAATTGTATCTATCCAACCACACCCCTCACGACAAGGTGTACACTGACCACATGATTCGTGATGATAGAACTCTATTAGGTTTTTAGCAACATCAACCATAGAAACACCCTCAGGAATGATCATCATTCCACCTGTACCTAAGGTAGAACCAATATCCCACATCGTTTCATAATCTAAATAAGCTTTTTCTACTTCTTCGGCAGTTAAAATAGGACATGAAGCTCCACCTGGAATAACAGCTTTTAATTTTAAGCCATCTTTCATACCTCCGCCAATTTTTTCGATTACTTCAGTCATTTTACAACCATATTGAAGCTCATAAACGCCTGGATTTTTTACAGGTCCACTCATAGCAAACAACATAGTTCCTGGAGCTTTTTCGGTTCCATACTTTGTATATGATTCATAACCATTAAGTACGATATTTGGAACAGAGGCTATTGTTTCTACATTATTTACGGTTGCAGGGTTTCCAAAGAACCACTCACACTCTTTACCATGTGGCTTAAGTCTTGGATGCCCTCTTTTCCCTTCAATTGATTCAATAAGTGCAGATTTTTCACCACAAATATACGCACCACCACCTCTATGAACTGTTATGTTCATACGATAGTCATATTTATTCATCACTTTTTCACCAATTATATTAGCGGCATACGCTTCTTCAATCGCTGCATTTAATCTATCAATGAAAAATTTATATTCACCTCGTATATAAATATAACAATCATGAGCTCCAATTGCATACGATGAACAAATAATTCCCTCTATTAAAAGATGTGGATCATACTCAAAAATTTGTCTATCTTTAAATGTTCCTGGTTCTGATTCATCACCATTTGCAATCAAATATCGAGGTCGTTCATCAACTGGTGGCATAAGTTTCCATTTAGGTCCACAAGCTGCTCCTCCTCCACCTTTTCCACGAAGTCCTGATTTACAAACCTCTTCTGTCACATCATCTGGAGCCATAGTAAAAAGTTTATCAATAGATTCATATCTTCCATTTTTTAGAGCAACTTCTAGTTTATGTGAATCTGGAATATCAAAGTTTTTACTTACAATTTTTACTATCATCTCATCTATATTCATTACTTACACCCCTTGATAATATTTTCAAGTTTTTCAACAGTTAAATTTTCATGATAAGTATGATTTAAAGCAATCATAGGAGCTCCACCACAGGCACCTTGACACTCGACTTCACTAAAATGGAATTTTCCATCAGCACTAGTCTCACCAGGTCCAATTCCTAAAGTATCTTTGATAAACTTTTTAAGTTCAGGTGCTCCCATAATCATACATGAAAGAGTTTTACAAAGTTCTATGTGATATGTCCCTATTGGTTCAAGGTTGAACATTGTATAAAAAGTAGCAAAACTATGTACTTCTATTGGAGTTTTCCCAAGTCTATCTGCCATAAAAATCATAGCAGCAGGACTTACCCAACCTATTTGTTCTTGTACTAACCAAAGTCCAGGAAGCATCATTGCATCAGAGTTTGGGTATTTTTCTAATATTCTTTGAAACTCTTTTTCATTCTCTTCTGTATATTTAAAATTTTCCATTATCTATCAAACTCCCCAGCAATAAAATTCATACTTGCCATTGTAACAATAGCATCTGCTAGCATTCCGCCCTCTACTATATCTGCATATGCAGCAAGTGAGTAAAAACTTGGCGGTCTACATTTAACTTTATATGGTCGTCCGCTTCCATCACTTGCTATATAAAATCCAAGCTCACCATTTCCACCTTCAGTGTAAGAATAGTGTTCCCCTTTTGGAACTTTAATACCATCAATAGTAAGTTTAAATTGATTCATTAACCCTTCAATATTTCCATATACATCTTCTTTTGATGGGAGTAATATTCCTGGCGCATTGATATTTAAAGGACCATCAGGTAACTCTTTCATTGCTTGTCTTATTATTTTAATTGATTGTTTCATCTCTTCAAAACGACACATCATTCTATCATATACATCACCGTGACTACCAATAACTACATCGAAATCAAAGTTTTCATATCCATAATATGGTTTATCTTTTCGTAAATCAAAAGGAACACCAGCTGCTCTTAAATTTGGTCCAGTGATCCCATAACTTAAAGCAAAGTCTGCTTTTATTACTCCAACATCTTGTGTTCTATCGTGAAAGATTCTGTTGTGTTCAATTAAACTTAAACAATCACTAATAGCGATCTCAACCTCTTTTAAAACATTTGCTAAATCAGCTTCAAAACCATCATAAAGGTCAAACTCTAAACCACCAATTCTTGTATAGGTGTTTGTAAGTCTAGCACCTGTTAGTTTTGAAAGGAGATCATAGGCTAAATCTCTTGGTGCAAAAAGATACCAGTAGTTTGTAAGACCACCCAAATCGACCATATTTGCACCATTACAAACAAGGTGATCCATGATACGACTTAACTCACCTGTAATAATACGGATCATTTTTGCACGAGGTGTGATATCGATATCAAGCATCTCTTCAACAGCTTTTGCATACCCTATATTATTTAAAATAGCACTACAGTAGTTTAATCTATCTGTATAAGGGATGATTTGAGAGTAAGTATGATTTTCACATGATTTTTCAAATCCTCTGTGAAGATACCCAATCTCAGTGATACAAGTAGTAATAGTTTCACCTTCCATCGCTGCAAAGTTTCTAATCGTACCGTGAGAAGCCGGATGTGATGGTCCAACATTGAGCAGCATTAGCCCATCTATCTCTTCATCTGTGTATCCCTTTGACTTGAGTCGTGGTTCCATCTCATCCATCAGATCTTCAGTCTCAGTACAAATCTGCCCTTTTGTGATCGAATAATCTTTTCGTAAAGGATACCCTATAAATTGATGATGATTTAAAAGTCTTTTTAAATTTGGATGACCTTTAAACTTTACACCATATTGGTCATAAGTTTCTCTTTCAGCCCAGTTTGCAGAAAGATACAGATCAGTGATCGAATCCAACTCTAAAGTGTCATCATCAACAAATGTTTTAACTGTAATCTCTTTTTTGTAAGATGAGTCTCTCAAAATATATATTGCTGCAAACCGTGAAGGCGTTACATCCGGAAACTCCAAATAATCAACAACCGTTATATCCAATAAAAGAACATAGTTCTCTTCATTTTTAAGTTTTGTAATCGTAGATTTTAAATCTTTTGATTCTATGAGCATATCACACTTCAACATCTAAAAATCCTTTATATTCTTTTACTCTATCTTTTAAAATAGATTCATCTTTAGATTTCTCTTGTATTCTCATAATAGCATCAATAACAGCTTCAGGTCGTGGTGGACATCCTGCTATATATTCATCTACAGGTATGATCTCATCTATCCCTTGAAGAGTTGTATAATTGTCATAAAAACCACCAGAACAGGCACATGCACCCATAGATATAACCCATTTAGGCTCACACATCTGCTCATAAATTTTCTTTAAAATTGGAGCTTGTTTATACGAAATTGTTCCTGCAACGATCAGTAAATCTGCTTGTCGTGGAGAAAACCGAACAACTTCTGCTCCAAATTGTGAAATATCATATTTCGCTCCAGCAACACTCATAAACTCAATTCCACAACAGGCTGTTCCAAAAACCATTGGCCATAGTGAATATGAACGCCCCCAGTTAATTGCATGATCTAATTGTGTTGTTACAACTGAATCCCCTAAACTTGATTCTGATCCTAATCCCATTCTAAAGCCTTTTTCTTATACATATACATTAAACCTAAAAATAAAAGTCCTACAAAAACAAACATTTTAATTAGCCCGCCATATCCTAACTCAAGAACATTAACTGCCCAAGGAAACATAAAAATGATTTCTACATCAAAAAGTAAAAATGATATTGCAACCAAGTAAAATTTGACTGAAAACCTTATACTTGTATTTCCTACTGGATTGGTTACACCACTTTCGTATACTGTGTTTTTTATTTTTGAGTCTTTATTATTGGGACCTATAAATTGTGTTAGTACAAATACACCAACTAAAATACAGCCAATCGAAACAAAAATAACAGATGCAAGAATTAATTCTGTTGACATTTCTTATCCTATTTTATAGTTTTGCTTAGAGTATACATTAATCTAAATTTAGATTAAATTTTTTATATAGTATTTAAGGATATTTTAAATTAAAGAGAATTTTTGATACATTTTATATCATAAAAAGTTATTAAAATGCTAAATATTCTGGCTTACCAAAATAATAGCCTTGAGAATAATCTACACCTAAGTTATTTAAGAAATCAAATATCTCTTTATTTTCAACATATTCTGCAATCGTTTTAATATTTTGTCTTTTAGCAAAAACAACAATTGTTTCAACGACATTTTGGCTATATTTATCAGTAAGAATATTTTTAATTAAAGAACCATCTATCTTTAATAAATCTGGTTCAAATTCAAGAAGTCTTTCAAAATTAGAGTACCCTGCACCAAAATCATCTATTGCTATAGAAACACCCATTTTTTTCACTTTTCGTATAAAGATTTTAACACTTTTAAAATCTTTTACTCTTTCATCTTCTAAGAGTTCAAAAACTAATCTCTTTCGGTCTTTTTCATTTTCTTCTAAAAGTGAATAGATAAGATTTCGTGTTTCATCTTTTTCGATATCTAAAGTTGATAGATTTATAGAAAGCTCTGTTTTAATAGTTTTTAATACTTCAAACGAATTTTCTAAAACTCGTTTTGTAATTTTATTGTAATAAGAACCTCTTTTTGAAATACTTAAAAATTCATAAGGAGAGATTACTTTCCCTTTTTCATCTATAAGTCTTACTAAAGATTCATACTTTTCGATTTGTTCTGTTTTATTATTTACAATGGGTTGGAAATAAGATAAAATTTTATATTCATCTAAAGCTTGTTTTACCATTTTTATAACATCTAAATTCTTTTTAGCTTCTTGTTGGTCTTTTATTGAAAAATCGTTTGCATGACATATAGTTATATTTTTCTCTATAGCCATCTCTAATCCTGATTTGGCATCTTCATAAATCATATGTTTACCTAAAGAGTAACTCAAAGTTATATTTATGTCATAATCCATATCATCGATAGTTAATCGTGATTTTTTTACATTATTGACAAATTCAGTTAAATAGTCTTCCAAAGAAACAGCAGCTTCTAAAAAGCTATCAAAATCAGTAAGTAAAGCATACTTACCATCACCTAAATTATACACATTTTTGAACTTATAAGTTGATGGAAGATAGTTTAAAAGCTTATATCCAAAAAGTTTTTCGATTTGATCAATAATATATAAACTATGGAACTTCTCCAACATATCAAACTCTTCAATTTGAACCATAATAAGAACAGACATAATATTTGATGCAATTTTATCTAAAAAGTGTTTTTTATCGGTAAGAATATCACTTATATTTTGTCTTAGAGCAATATATTCTACAATATTTCCATCTTCATCTAAAAGTGGAGTGATGGTTGATTTTACATAATATAACTCACCATTTTTCGAGATATTTTTTAAGATTCCATTCCACTGTTGTTTTTTCTTCTTGATTGTATTCCACATATCTTTATACAGCTCTTTAGGACTATCTATTGGTCGTACCATATTATGATTTTTTCCCAAGAGTTCATCTTTTGTATATCCTGAAATTTTACAAAAATTATCATTGACATAAGTAATTCTTCCTGATTTATCCGTTTTGGAAATAATAGAACTTTTATCTGTGATATTTTGATATTGTTGTAATAAATTCAAATTTACTTTATCATCTTTATATTTTTCATATATGTTATATTTTTTTTCTAAACTGTTAAGTTCATCTATTAAAAACTCTTTTCCAAAAGGTTTTTTCACATAACTATCTAGTCCGATTTTAATAAATTTTGAAATTACATTTAAATTTTCTTCTTTTGAAACAGCAACTATAAGTGAAAAAAGATTTTTGTTTTTCACAACACTTAAGAACTCTAACTTCTCTTCAATCATAGTATCTATTTCTATAACAATAATATCAATATAGTGTTTTTGATATATACCCATTGCATCTTCGTTAGAACCAACACAATGGACATCTGCAAAAAGTTCTACAAGTAAGTCACCCAAATCAGAGTTTGGTTCTTCATAAAATAATAGATTTACTCTTTTAAGAAATTTTTTCATTTTATAAAAACTCATCTGAGATAGTTTCACCCATCATCCAAAATAGATTGTGTAAAACTTTTTTATCTTTTATCTTTTCGTTGAATTCTTCATAGTTATGATTAAACTTTTCTATGTATCTAAAAATATCGGCTATTACATTCTCTCTAGCAGAATAGATATCATCATTTTTTAACGCATTTTTGATAATTGACTCATCAAATATTTCTGTTTTTTTCAATATAGAGATATCATGTCTTACAGCTGCTGCTACAAACTCAACATCACCTTGAAATTTTTCACACATGTTATCAAAACAACCCAAACGACTTACAAATTTTTTGTCATTTAATAGATCTGGATCTATAAATCGTAATATCTTTTGTTTCATCTCATGATCATCAATTAAATTCATCATATCCATGATAAAATATTTGTTCCTTTTTAAACTTTCTGAATATTGAAGATTGTTAATATTTCGAGTCGTTGCAATCACCGAGATCTCATTGTCTTTTTTGAATACTTCGGGCATATATTTTAGTATAGGGTGTTTAAAAGTAGTTTCATTTTCATCTTTTTCTGCCATTGCAGCCAAAACTGCAATCTCTCTGCTAGCTTTTAAACGATGACTTGCGTAGAGATAAGTTCTGTTATATTTACCAACAGCTGTTTTTATAAATTCAGGATCATCCAAAATAGTTTTATCAACTTGTTTCAAAATATCATCACCTAAATTTTCATTGAAAATCATATGATTCCACATATCTTTTTTAGCTTCATTGTCTCTAGAGATGCTTTGTGCAGTCACCCCTAGAAGTCTTATGATAATCTGTTTATTACGATAATAATCAGGATGAATAGCTTGCAGAAGTAGTTTTTTATTTTTCCAATACTTTACATTGTTAAATATACCATCAATTATCTGTGTCAAGATCTACTCCTTGATTATTAATATTCTTAAATTGTATCTAAATTATCTGAAATTAAAAAGAGGTATCACCTTAAAATATTAGCAGACCCAGAAGAACTAGCATCAAGACAAACTCTTTTAGTTCCATTTGAGTCATGATAAGTTACTATTGTTGGGTTTCCACTTGCTATAGAGATTGTATCCCCACTTTCTAGTTTGATATAGTTGTTAATTGTCGCAGGTGTTGTACACTCTACATCTATTGCTGTAATATTTTGTGAACCTGATGAGCCTCCACTTCCTCCACCTCCACAAGCGTTAAATGTGAAAGTAAGAAGTGTTAGCAAAGATACTGATACTATTTTTTTGTGTGTATTTTTCATATTATTTCCTTAGTCTATCGTGATATCACTTGTTAATGGTGTTTTTGTTTTAATATAGAGTTGATTATTGATCATATCTATTTCTACTTCATTTCCTATTGGGTATGAGGAGTTTGTTTTAAGAGTGTTTTCTAAAACTGTTTCATTATCATTATTATCTATTTGTACAAACTGTGTTATTGTTTTTCCATCTTTATCTGTGATAACTTTTGCTTTTATAGTAGATCCATTTGATATCATCTTACCTGCTGTTGTTGCAACATCTCCACTTGAAGTAATAAGTGTTTTTGCACCTTTTAGTTTTGAAGTTGCTGTAGAAGTAGATGTACCTTTTTGTACACTATGAGTTGCTGTACCATTTTCATCTGCTTTTGATGAGATAGTTGAACCGTTAAATGACAAAGAGGTAACTATTTGTAATATATTATTTACTTTTTGTATAAAAGTTTTTGTTCCTACTGCTTCTGAGATAGCTTGTGTAATATTTCCATCACTTAAAGTTAAAGTATGGGTTGTTTTTCCTGTGGTTGTTATGTTTGCTTCTGCTTTTAAAGAGTTAGAAGTATCTTCATCAAATAATAGGTGTAACCCACTATCTATAATCTCTACAGTTGCACCGTTTAGTGTAGATGATGCTTCTGTTGGTGTACTAGTTGTTGATGTTTGTACTGTTGCTTTTTTACTACCATTTGTATCATCTGATGTTTGTACAGTTAGATCTGTACCAAATGAGATAGTTGTTACAGTTGCATTCCCCTCTTCTGTTACATTTATCTCACCATTTTCTTTGATATTATCTCCCTCTTTTAGAAGTAGTATTTGTACTTTAAAAGATGTAGTATCATTATTCTCACCATCTGTTGCGCTAATATTTAGATCGGTTATTCCACTTTTTTCTGTGCTTGGGGAAGTGAGGATAAGATAATCATCTTGTATAGTATAATTCACAAGCGAACTATCAGAAAAAGAAATATTATATGTTATATTTTCATCTTGGTCTGGATTGTTTGCTATAAGTGAAAGATTTTTATCATCAAATCCTTTATAGTATACTTGTTTTGTAAAATCTTGTAAGCTAAAGCTATCATTTACAGCAGTTACATTTATATCAAATGTTTTTTCGTTAGTTGCTCCATCTATATCTACAGCTTTTATAGTGATTTGTACTATACCTGTTGCATCTTGTACTGTTGTGAGATTAAAGTCTAAAAGATTATAGTAGTCTTGTGATTGAAGTTCATTTGTCCAGTTTTGAACTACTCTTATGATATCTGTATTATTTGATTCTACTGTTACATTAATATCATCAAACTCATAGTCTGTAACATTGAGTTCATAATTTCTAGTTCCATTATCTTCTGTGATATTTACATCATTAAATACTGTATAAATAACTGGGGCATCATTTACTAAAGTTACAGAGATACCTAAAGAGGCACTATTTGAGTAAGTTTTTGAATCACTTGCTTCATAAGTGAAGCTATCATCTCCGTTGAACTCTTGATTTGGTACATATACTAAGTTATTTATCTGAGTATTATTGATCTCTTGGTTTGTTGTGATATCTATATTATTAAGTTTTAAGACACCATTTGAGCCTAAAGAAGTAAATTTTATTTTATCTAAGCTATCACCTATATCACTATCACTAAAAGCGTTTGTAAAGTTTGTAAGGCTGAGGCTTAGGTTTGTATCTTCTGGTGTAGTTAGGTTGATATCTGTTACTACAGGTGCGATATTTTCATCATCTATTGTAGTTACTGTTACTGTTTTATTGATTGAGTTATCATACATATCATCACTACTTGCATCATTTATACTAAGAGTGATAGCTGTTTGTATATTTCCATCTATATCAGCATCATCTACACCTGTGAGTGTTACTGTTTGTGGAGTATTATAGTTTGCATTTGTAAAGGTGAGGCTTGTTTTATCTACTGTTACTTCACTTGTATCATTGTTGCTTATATCTATAACTACATCTGTTGTTGGTTGATTATCTAAAAATACTGTAAAACTATCTGTTGTTCCATTTTCATCTACACTTGCTGTTGTTTTACTAGTTTTTATTTGAGGGATATCATCATCTGTTATAGTTACTGTTTGTTGTTGAGTTCCTGATTCTGTTCCATTTACTACACTTGAGATATCTACAATAATAGTTTCATCTATATCTGTTATGCTATCATCTACTCCTGTAAGGGTTGCTGTTGCTGTTGTATCTCCTGCTGCTATCTTTAGGCTTGTTGAGCTTAGTGTATAGTCTGCTGGGTTATTTGCTGTTCCGCTTGTAGCTAAAGTTACTGTTACTGGTGTTTTACTTATACTACTTAATGTAGCTGTAAGTGTTACTGTTCCACCATTTTCTGCTATATTTGCACTACTTTTAGATAAAGTTACTGTTGGTTTATCTGCTGTGAAGTTCCAAGTTGTTACATCATTTATCCCTGTAAAGCTATTTCCTGAACTATCTTTTATAGCTGTGTTAGCTATTTGGATATAGTAACTTTCATTACTTAGTAGGTCACTATGTGGGTTTATAGTAAGTGTATTTGTTGATACCCCTATAGTTCCCCCTGCACTTCCTGTACCGTTTGCTACATTAAATGTTTCTACTACTGTGCCATCTGCTTTATACAATACTACACTACCTGTATCTAATACTATGTTTTCTGAGAAGGTAAATGTTAGGTTTGAACTTATACTTATCCCTGTTGCATCATCTGCTGGGCTTGAGCTTGACTTACTTGGGGCTGTTGTATCTGTAGTAGTAAATGTTCCGTTTGATACTGTACTTTTATTTGAAGCACTATCAACTGTAACTATATAAAAGTAGTATTGTGTAGAATCACTCAAACCTGTAACACTAAATGATTTTGCTGTGCTAGCTGTTACTGCACTTGTACCATTTTTTACACTATTTGTTACTGTATTGTTTATCACATTATCTGCTGTTGGTGTTGATGAACTAGAAGCTATTACATAATACATATTTCCAGTTTCATTTGGGGTGGCTTTTATATCTGCTGTTGTTCCTAATACATTTGCACTACTTACAGCTGATAATGTTGGTACTACATCATCAACAACAATAATAGTAAATGCTTTTTCAAAGTTTGCATCGCCATCATTTACATTTAATCTTATTTTATAAGTTCCTGCTGCTAATGCACTAGAATCATTTGCTCGTAAACTTGTACCACTTATATTAAAGCTTCCATTATTTGTGTCATCTGTTCCTGCTACTAACGAGTAAGTTGCAGTATCTCCTGTGTCTGCATCTGTTACTCCCAGTGTTCCTACAGTTGCATTTGATCCACCACTTTGAGCTACACTTGCACTACTAAGAGTTATATCTGTTGGGGCATCATTTACACTTGTACTTACTATTGTTGTTGTGTTGTTTGGTGTTGAGTTTGTAGTTCCATCATTTACAGTTATTGTAAATGTTGTGGTTTCAGTACTTCCTGGGGCTACTCTATTATCTGTTGGATTAAATGTGATAGCTCTTAGTGCTGTTTGTGCTGCTGCTACACTTGTGCTTGCTATAGAAGTAGATGAAAGTGTACCTTTAGCATTATCATCTAAAGCTATAGTTACTGCTAGATTATCTCCATCTGTATCTGCTAAGGTTATTGTACTAAATGGTGTGATAGTTGCGTTGTCATTTACTGCTTGGGATGCTGTGGCATTTGTGATGGTTGGGGCTGTGTTGGATGATGGTGCATCACCTTGAACTACTTCAAATACCATATCATATGCAGCCACTGGATTTGCTCCTGCATCTACATATAATTGACCATCTGCATAGCTAGCACCATTTTCATATATTAATTGATCAGTACCATCCGTAAATACAAATGTATAAGTAAATCCGCTTGTAATTTCAACTGATGCACTTATTGTAATATCTTCAAAACTATAAGAAGAGTAAACTGGGTTTGTTCCAGTTAATGTAACTGCTTGAGTATGTAATAAACTACCTCCATTCCCAGCACCTGAATAAATTTTTAAATTACCACTAAAAGTACCTGCACCATTAGCAACTCTAATTATTGAAATCACTCCTGTTTTAGTCGCTTGAAAAGATTGTCCTACTGAATTAGAACTAGTATCGTGTGTTCCTGCAACTGAATTACCTATTGTTACATTAGCACCGAAAATATTTATAGATGACAATGTTATCATCGCTATTATTAATCTTAACTTTTTAAAATTCATCTTAATTCCTCTTTAAAAAAATATATTTTCAACATCTTATTCCCCTTATAATTTTGTATGTTATATTTTTAATTAAAAACATAACATAGAAAATATGAACTACGATAACTACTTTAAGTTTATAGAAAAATATCTTTAGTCATATTTTACCTTTCAATCAATATATTATATAACGAACTTTTGTCAACTTCTGTCAATTTAGCTTAAATATAGATAAATTTTACTTTAATAATTACTTTCAAAACAAACAATAAATTTGGTACCCTCATTACTTGTAGAAAAAGATATTGTGCCGTTATTGCTTTCAACTATTGATTTGGCTACAAATAGTCCTATCCCTTTTCCCCCATAATCTTTGCTTTTGGTAAGTGCTTTAAAAATATCTTCCTGAATATCAGGATGTATCCCTTTTGCATTATCTTCAAAAGATATCTCTATAATGTTTTCTTGTTTTTCTATTTTTATGATGATTTGTTTACTACTAGTAGTTTCAATCAGTGCATCGATACTATTATCGAGTAAAATCATCCATAAATGAATCATGGCATCTTTTTCAGCATCTAAAAATAGTATTTGAGATGATTGAATTTTTAAGCTAATCTCATTTAATAAAATTTTTTCTTTATACTGAGCTACGACCTCGTTAATTGAATCCAAAATATTAAATTTTTCGGAGTCTGTTTTACTTGTGGTACTGAAATAATGTAAACTACTACTGATCTCTTCAATGATTTTTTTACTCTTTTGGATACTTTGTAAACTCTCAAGCATATATTTTTTTGCATTTTCATCACTAATGGCTTCTATATCATATTTTAAAATTTCCATATGACCTGTTATGGGAGCCATTGCTGTATTTATTTCATGAGTCAATCCCTCGGATAGCCTTTTGATAGTTGTGACTTTTCGGTATTCTATAGAGTTTGTGATATTGATTTGAAGTCCTATATAATAAAGTATCTCCCCATTTTCGTCAAACAAAGGGGTGATTTTTAGAAGATTATAAAAAGGTGTTCCATCTTTAGTAAAATTTTTGAGTTCTATTTCACAGGATTGTTCTTCTTCTAAAGCTTTCTTAAGTCTTTTTTTTGGTGTTTGTTCTAACAACTCACCTTGTAAAAATCTTGCATTTTTACCAACTGCTTCCTCTCGTGAATATCCAGTCATTTCTACAAAAGCATCATTGACAAATGTTATAGGCATATCTTTTACCTTAGGATCTACTAAAACGACTCCAGCTTGAATAATATTTGCAATCGTTTCAAACATTTCCATATTGTTAGGATTTAAAGTATTTGAGGGATTCAGTAAAGTGTGTATCAAAGTGTCGTTGTTATTCATAAACTACCTTTTATTTGAAATCAATATATAACTTATTATAATACAAAATAGTAAATAGTTTATAAAAAAGGAAAGTTTTGCAAAAAAAAGCAGTAATATTTGACCTAGACGGAACACTTATCGATTCGATACAAGACATTGCTTTATGTACGAATCAAGTTTTAGAAAAATTGGGTCATAAAACACACCCTTTAGATGCCTATCAAAATTTTGTAGGTGATGGCGCATTGATGCTCATTAATAATGCACTACATGATAATGTTTCTAAGGAAACTGTCGAAAAAGCCTTAGAGTTGTTTAAAAATATTTATGGTGATAAAATTCATGAAAATACAAAACCCTATGTTGGAATTTATGAGATGCTTGATAGTATAAAACATATAGATTTGCATTTAACAGTACTATCAAATAAACCTCACCCTTTTACTGTTGAATTTATTAATCACTTTTTTAAAGATTATCCTTTTGTGGAAATTCATGGTCAAAAAGAAGATGTACCTAAAAAACCACATCCTCAAGGTGCTTTTAATATCGCAAAATCTTTAGATTTAGATCCACAAGATATTATTTTTGTAGGGGATACTCCAACAGATATCAAAACAGCAAAAAGTGCTGGTATATATTCAGTAGGAGTTTCTTGGGGATATAGAAGTGTTGAAGAGCTACAAGAAGCACAAGCAGATATTATTGCAAAAGACCCTCAACATTTAGCTCAAATTTTATTAAGTGATGATTTTTAGATAATCTAAGTATAATTACAAAAAAATTAATTGATAGGATAATACAACTATGGAAAAAAAAGGTATATTAATAATAGGCGCTGGTGGAGTAAGTACAGTAGCTACTACAAAGTGTGCTATGAATATAGACACATTTGAAAAAATCACTCTAGCTTCAAGAACAGTTTCAAAATGTGAAGCTATGGCAAAAAAGATAAAAGAAACTACTGGTGTAGATATAGATACCACATCAATAGACGCCGATAATGTTCTAGCGCTAATAGAACTTATAAATAAACTCAACCCAAAAGTAGTTTTAAATGTAGCTCTTCCATACCAAGATTTAACTATTATGGATGCTTGTAGTGCTACAAATACTCACTATATAGATACAGCAAATTATGAACATCCAGACGAAGCAAAATTTGAATATAAAGAACAATGGGCAAAAAATGACGATTTTGAAAAAAAGAACTTAACAGCTCTTTTAGGAAGTGGATTTGATCCTGGTGTTACTGGTGTATTTGTAAAATATATCCAAGAAAACTATCTTGATACTATAGAATACATAGATATTATGGATTGTAATGCAGGAGATCACGGATACCCATTCGCTACAAACTTTAATCCAGAAATCAACTTACGAGAAGTAAGCTCAAACGGACGATACTGGGAAAATGGCGAATGGATTGAAACAAAACCTTTAGAGATACGAGTAGATCACGATTATCCAGAAGTTGGTGTAAAACCATCATATCTTTTATACCATGAAGAGTTAGAAAGTTTATGCAAAAACATCAAAGGTCTAAAAAGAATCAGATTTTTTATGACATTTGGTGATAGTTATATCCAACACATGAACTGTTTAGAAAATGTAGGAATGTTAGGTATCAAACCAGTTATGCATAAGGGTGTAGAGATAACACCTATAGAGTTTTTAGCTACATTACTTCCAGACCCAGCAAGCTTAGGACCAAGAACACACGGTAAAACAAATATCGGTTGTATTTGTGAAGGTCTAAAAGATGGAGTAAGAAAGAAATTTTATATCTTTAACATCTGTGACCATCAAGAGTGTTACAAAGAAACTGGAGCTCAAGCTGTGAGTTATACTACAGGAGTACCAGCTATGATTGGTACAAAACTTGTTTACAATGGTACATGGGACTTAAAAGGTGCTAGAAATGTTGAAGAATTTTCTTCACAACCATTTATGGATGAGCTGATGACTCAAGGTCTTCCTTGGACAGTAATCGAACTTTAGAGAGTAAGAAGTACTTAAAAGACTTCTTACTTTTTATAAAATAAATATATACCAAGCATAACAAGAAGCATCCCAACAACTTCAAACAAAAACATCCCACCAAACCCAAAAATAGATACTATAATTCCAGCAATAACAGCAGAAATAATTCTAATAAAAGAAAATAAACTTGACTGCACGGCATAATCTACTGCTCTTGAGTTGTCTCTACTATAGTCCATAATCATTGAGAATATTATAGCTGAAGACAAGGAAATAGCCAATGATATAAAGGTAACAACTGCAACTAAATAGCTTAAATTTAATTCAAATTTATCTGTAATTATCAAAATAAAAGTACTGATAATATTAAACATCATAAAAATTATCAGTAAAGTTTTTTTAGAAAATCTTACACTGATTTTACTAGCTAGTATTCCTCCTAATATTCCTATTATCCCTCCATATATTCCAACATATATTGCTACATTATCAGGAGTTATTCCTTTACTTATAAAATATGGTTTCAAAAAGACAAAAATAGCACTTATAAATGCAAAATAAAATGAAAGTAAAAATATCCATATTCCTATATTCTTTTGTTTGAAAAATGAAACAATAGTTTTAAAAGATACTTTTTTCTCTTCTATTTTTGTATCTAATTCTTCAATAAAATATAAAACTATCAATGACCCCACAACCATAATAGCCATTAAAATAAAAGTTGCATTCCATCCTAAATGGTTATAGAATAATAAAAATACGCCTCCACCTAAAAGACCAGATAAACTATATGCGCTTATTTTGTAACTTCCTGCACTTATATGTTCTTCTCTATCAAACACTTTGATTGCTAGTGCATTGAGAGGTATATCTATAAAAGTTGAAATAATTGCTGTGATTAAAATTGCTGTAAATACTAAATATATATTATCTTCTAATGATAGGAAACTGATAGAAAAGAGTAAAACTACATATATGATTCCTGCAAGCAATATCCATTTTTTATAATGGTTTTTTTCAAATACTATTTTGTCCACAGGAGGTGAGAGTAAAAACTTTAGCACAGTTGGGATGCCCACTATTTGAAAAATCCCTATAAGTGAAGCATCAAAACCTTTCATTTGAAGTATCATAGGAAGCCCCATCATAAAAAATATGATAGGTGAAAAAATTGAGGTGAAAAGAATTCCAAAAAGAATGTTTTTTTTCATTAAAGCTGTCATTATACTTCTACTTTTTTGCTATATGTATTTGAAAAGGAGTCATTGGCATATCATAATTTGTGTAAGAATTTACACTTCTAAATCCAACATCTTCAAAGATATTAGACATCTCCATTGGTTCGAGTTTATTTCTTTTTTGCATATTTAAAAATAAAAAATAAAAATAGCTTATCTTATCTTGTATATTATTGTTATCTATTTCTATATGAGCACTTACTAAGACACCATTTGGAGATAAAGCATCATATATCTTTTGTATCACCTCTTTTTTATCTTTAAAGAAATAAAAGATATTACTGCACCAAATCAAATCATATCCACTTCCTATATCATCTAGTTCTATATCTCCACTTAATGTTGTAACTCTATTTTCTAGTCCATATGCTTTAATATGCTCACTAGCAACATCTACCACTTCTTTATAGTCAAATAATACACCTTTGCTTGTAGGGTGTTCTTTTATAATATCTAAACCTATTATTCCAGAAGAACATCCAAGGTCAAGTATTTTGTTTATATTTTTAAACTCTTTTAAATTCTTTACTATATTTGTAGCCACAGGTGATATAAGAGTTTTTTGTTCTTGTTTTAAACTACCTTTTGCGGCGCTTGCCCATCTTTTAGGATGTTTAGAATCAAGCATTTTCCCACAACCATTTTTGACTAAGGAAGCAGTCATCTTTCTCGCACTATTTAACATCTCTTTTCTATTGAGGTACACATCTCCACAATATTGTGAAGAATCACACACGAAGAATTGTTTTGTAATGGCTGTATTTGTATATATATCATTATTTAATTGTAATAAATCCATAAATACCAATCCATCTAGCAATACTTTTGTATTATGATCATCACTCTCTAACTTTTTAGCTAAACTATGAGCAGTATAACTAGCTGATTCGAGTAGCTTAAATATCTTTAAATCTAAAGCTATACCTAAAAGTTCTGTTTCTTGCTGAACTAACAACATATTTAAATATTTATTTATATTATTTTGCATCTTTTTTCCTTAAAATTTATAAACTAATTTAATACCAATTTCTCTACCTTCACGATAAGCAGTAATGGTTCCATTGAAATAACCAGTAGCATGATGTTCTTTATCAAAAAGATTATTAGCATACAGGTACATATCATAATCATCTGTTTCATAACCAACTTTTGTATTTACTAATTCGTAAGCATCTTGAGCATTTTCATTTGCACTATCAAAATAAGTTTTTCCATATCCATTTAAATCCAGTCTTGCATAATAACCACTAGCATTTCTATATTGAGCTCCTAGATTAAAATTGTACTTTGGTGCAAAAGGATTATAATTATTACTATAATCGTTTCCACTATCTATAAATTTTTTAAAGGTAGTTTTATTGTATCCAAAGCTTGAAAAAAGTGTGACAGTATCAGCTAATAAAGCCTCTAACTCAAGTTCAATTCCTTTAGATGTTGCACTTGCTGCATTTACCATATACACAACGCCTGGAGTTGGCATCTCTTGAACTTGCATATCATCTATATCCATATAATATATATTTGCATTTAATTTTACTTTATTTTCTAGCAACATTGATTTGTATCCTATTTCATAAGAGATAAGACTCTCTTCATCGTATGTTTGTTTGTCAATTATTGATGATGCATGAGCATTAAATCCACCACTTCTATACCCTTTTGAAACTGTCGCATAAGTCATATTTGAGGCATCTATGTTATATTGTAATGAAATTTTGGGGGAGATATTATTCCATTCATTTTTAATATCAATATTTGATTCTTTAATGTTAACATCTTTTTTTTCTTTATCGTATCGTACTCCACCATTTATAGTAAATTTCTCACTCAATGGATGAATTATATTTGTAAAAAAACTGTATGTTTTAGAATGTAACTTTTGAGGATGTGAGTTTGCACCTGTTGGATCCATCATCGTTTTCATAACTAAAGAGAGATCATTGTCTTCTTTATCTGTATAAATTCCACTAACTACTTTGGTACTTCCAATTTTTTTTTCAAGTCGTAGTTCTTGCGATAATGTATCAAATGTATAATCTCTAAATATATGTATGATACTCATAGAAGAGAGGTCATTATCTAGAGCGACCTTATCTTTATGTATTCTTTTAGTTGTAATAGATTTTACTTTTGTGTTATTATCAATATTATAATCTATGTTTAAAGCAAAAGTTTTAGTAGTTGGCTTGGAATATCCATCAAGATTTGAAGATACATTTACATTATCTAAACTTTGTTTATCAAGTGCCCAATCTACTGCACCATTATCACTTTCCATTTTAGAGGTTATAAATGATATATCAAGATTATCAGTAGGAGTATAACGAAGGTTTAACTTTGAATAATCAGTTTCTTTATTGTTGATATATTTTTTTGTTGTAGTATTTTTTATAAAACCATCTTTTTCATCATGTTTATAAGATATCCCTGCGTATAGAGTATCTTTGATAATAGGTCCAGAAATATTAAGTCCAAATTCTTTTTTCCCATCAGTACCTAATGTAGTAAATACTTTGCCTTTTACTTCATTGTTCGGTTTTCTTGTGATCACATTGATAACACCAGCTTCTGAATTTTTTCCATAAAGTGTTCCTTGTGGTCCTTTTAAAACCTCTATTCTTTCAATATCAATCAAACCATCACTAAAACCAAAACTACTCATCGTAGGCACACCATCTACATACATACTAACAGGTGAAGAATAAGAAAGTAAACTTGCACTCACACCTCTAATAGATGGAGTTGTCAATCCTTGAAACCCTGTATTAAATAAAAATAGATTTGGTGTATATTTTGCAATATCTTTTATCGTATCAATTGAATTATCCTCAATTATGTGTTGATCAAATACAGATAAACTTATAGGTACTTTTTGTACATCTTCTTCACTTTTTTGAGCTGTAACTGTTACGGTATCTAAACTTGTAATATTTGAAGCAAAAATACTACCTCCTAAACATACACTCGCAAATAAAGAAAGTGTAATTTTTTTTGAATTTATCATTTATAAATCTCCCTTAATTTAATTTTCATACTGTGTAGTATATACTTTCATATATTGATAGTCAATATCAATATTATTATGAATGGTTTTCTTTCTATTCTAAAAGGAAAAATATGTGTGAATTTCATTTAAAAGATATATTAAAGGATAGTTTTATCTCAAAAAAAAATATTATAAAAAATAGTTTTCCTAAAGAAATCGGTACAGATTATATGGAGAAAATACATATTCAGGATGGTTTTTTAATTATTCGAACTATTTATAATTTCAATCAATATACCAAAATAGAAGCAAAACAACATGACACAAAATTTGTAATTGCCATATCACGCAAAGGAAATTCTACATATACAAATATCAACGATAAAAAAACTGTTCCTTTCAAAGAGGGATATACCACTATGTCACTTTTTGAAAATACAAAAGGATATAGAGAATTTATTGATAAAGATATTGAGCAAATTAGAATTATTCTAGATGAAGATTTTCTTCAAAGGAATTTAAAACATAGTTTACTTGAAAAGTATTTTATAAAAAGTAACAAATATTTAAATCTTTTAAATTTTTCTCCTACATTAATAGAAACGCAAATTTTAATTGATGACATATTAGAATGTGAACTTCAAGGAGAACTCAAAGAGATTTATATACAAAGCAAAGCATTAGAGTTACTCCATATCGAACTTTCTAAATTAGAGATAAAAGAAAAAAAAATCATATTAGATAGTTATGATAAAGAGGCAATTTATAAAGCAAAAGAGATATTAATAAATAATATGCAAAATCCCCCTTCAATTATTAAATTAGCAAAACTTGTTCATATAAATGAATTTAAATTAAAAGAAGGGTTTAAAGATATATTTCATACAAGCCCTTATAAACTACTATTAAAATATAAGCTTAACAAAGCAAAAGATATGTTGAAAACAGGTGATTATAATATAAATGAAGTGGCAAATCTAACAGGCTATAAATATGCAAGTAATTTCACAAATGCTTTTTTTAAAGAGTTTTCAATATTACCAAAAGAGTTAATAAAAGGATAATAATTTATGGTTCTAGACTTAAGTATATTTTTTGTAGCTGCATTTTTTGAGATACTAGGATGCTATAGTTTTTGGATGGTTTATAAACTTGATAAACCATCCTATTGGATCATCATCGGAATCATCTCTTTAATTGCTTTTGCTTATTTATTAACAAAAGTCAATTTAGAGTTTGCTGGTCGAGCGTATGCTATTTATGGAGGTATTTATATCATTTCCTCTTTATTTTGGCTCTATTTTGTAGAAAAACAAGGATTTAATAAATGGGATATATTTGGTTCGGCTATTATATTTTTAGGGATCCTTGTTATATTTTTAGGGAATAAAAAGTTGTAAGGGTAAATTACAGAATACTCAAATATTTTGTAGTTACCCTAAAAAATCAAAATCTTCAATCCTATTAATATTAAAACAACTCCACCAAGGACTTCTGCTTTTTGTTCATACTTTTCACCACCTTTACTACCTATATAAACGCCTAAAATACTAAATAGAAAAGTGATGATTCCTATAAGTGAGATACTTACAAATGGATTTACAGAAAAAAGATGTAAAGTAAAGCCTGCAGCCATAGCATCGATACTTGTGGCGACTGCTAATGTTAATAATATTTTATTCGATATCATTTGTATCTCATCTTCTACATTTTCTTCAAATGCTTCATAGATCATCTTGAGTCCAATAATAAGAAGTAAAACAAAAGAGATAAGAGTGTCGTAGCCATTTATATACTCTTTTAGTCCAACACCACCAAGATAACCTATGAGTGGCATAAGAGCTTGAAAAATGCCAAAATATATCCCTGCTTTTATTGCTAATATTTTTATATCTTTTTTTGCTTTTACGCCAAGTCCAATTGAAACTGCAAAAGCATCCATGCTAAGAGCTATTGCTAGTATGATTACTTCAAGCATTTTGCTTCTTTATTGGTATAAATAGGATGCCAACTGTAAACAGCGTATTCATTTTAGATGCTCTTTTCATTTCAAACTACCTCTTGTTTATATTTTGTCAAAGGGTATTTTATCTTATCATACTTATAAATTCAACCTTATATCTATGTTATTGTCTTTTTAACTCCTGTACTAAGAATTTTTTAACAACTTCTATATCTTTTGTTCCATCAACTTTACTTATTTTTTGTACTTTTAATCCAATTAAATCCAAAGCTTTTGCCATATTTTCTCCTACAGCTTGTGCTAAAATCACATCACACCCCATTAAATTTTGAATATCTTGTCGATGATGTTCTACTTCCTCTTTTGATAATTCATGGCTATGATTACCTTCACCTTCATGGTTATGTGAATGATTATTTACAAGAGTATCAATTAATGTGTCATTTTCATATATATTAAAAAAAGGTGCTTTGCCTGTTCTTTGAAATATCGTTATTTTGTCTGTATCTACGGGTACTACTATTTTCATTTTTCATCCTTTTTTTCAATGTTATTTTCTAAATGTTCTATATTCATTCGTACAAATTTATAAGAAATATATATAGTTATTGGCCATAATGAATACCATAAAAAGCCATTTAAATAATTTATCTCTTCCATCCTTTCTCCTTAATAATGGTGTGAATCTGATTTAACTTCATCAGATGTGATTTTTTCGTTATCCATTGATTTCCACACATAATATATATATGATAATACAATAGGAATTCCTAGAGAAACATAACTCATAACTTCAAGTGTGTATAAACTTCCTGAACTGTTTTCAATAGTTAATGAACTATTTATATCTGATAACGATGGATATATTGCAGTATTGTTAAATCCTAACAAACATAATATTGTAGTAATTGCAACTACAACACCAATACCGAAAAACCAGATACCTTTATCAGAATTTTTTATAATAGTTATATATAGTGCATAAAAAATGAATACTACTCCACTAAGTAATGAAAATATAAATAAGGGTGTTTCTAAAATATTATTAAAAAATTTATTTTCTCTAATTATAAACATCTCATTCGAGTACTCAATACCGCTTAAAGTTAATAAATATCCAAATGTAAATATAAAAAATAGTAAAAAGAAACTTCCATCAATTTTTACTTGTGTTTTTGCTCTTCTCACAATATTTTTATGTTCAATATTATTTATAAAATATAAACTAGCTTGTGTTCTAGATACAAAAAACATAGTAAATCCTAAACAAATATTAAATGGATTTAACACAGCTTCTAATCCATATGTAGGTAATTTCCAAGAGGATAGATTCATTTCACTTTTGATGAAATTTCCACCAGTAAAAAAAGTCGCTAACGCAATACCTATAAGAATGATTCCTAGTGAGCCATTAATAAATAAAAAGAACTCATATGTTTTTTGTCCTAAAAAGTTGTTTGGTTTTAGTCTATATTCATAAGAAACTGCTTGAATTATAAAACAAAATAATATTGCCATCCAAACAAAATATGCTCCTCCAAAACTAACTGCATAAAGCAATGGAAATGCTGCAAATAAAACACCTCCAAACATAACTAATGTTGTAAAAGTAAGTTCCCATTTTCTACCAAGAGAAGCAATAATAATATTTTTTTCATCTTCATCTTTTGCTAAAGTATTTAATAATGTTTGTCCACCCTGAACAAAAGTCATAAATACAAATAATCCACCTAAAATGGCTACAATAAACCACCAGTATTGTTGATATGTCAATAAATCAAACATTAGTGTTCCTCTATCCCTTTGTTTACTTGTGTAAACATAATTTTTATTTCTGCTATTAAAAGACCAGTAAATATAATTGCAAATAACCAAAAAGTTGTTTGAACTGCACTCGTTGCTATTTGAGATGTTGCCATACCTACAGGTAGCATATCTTGTATAGCCCATGGTTGACGACCGACTTCTGCTACTATCCAACCTAGCTCACCAGCTAAGTAACCTAATGGGATAGACCAAAGTGCTGAATATAAAAGTATCCTTTTCTTTTCTATTTTTCCAATCATTGAAAAATAAAGAATCAAAAAGAATAAAACAAGAAACCAACTACCCAAACCAACCATTAGATGAAAACTGTAAAAAACTATAGATACATTAGGAACAATATCTTTTTCATCTTTTAGATACCCATATCCGAAGTATTTTTCATGAGCCCTAAAAATAGTTAAGTGTGCTGATGCTTTTACATCATCTTTTAATTTTTTAGCTTCTTTATAAGACTTTAGAGCTTCAATTGCTATTTTCCCTTTTGTTATTTTTTCTTTTGCCGATATAATTTTATGTTCATCATTGTCTCCATAAACAAGTTCATTGATTCCTGGAACATACGCATTCATATCATGAAAACCTAAAATTGAAAGTGCATAAGGCACTTCGATACTCCAAATAAATTCATCTGTATCATCACCTATTTTCTTATCTTCATTTAGCTGTCCAATTGCAACTATACTAGCTCGCTTATGACCATCATATAAACCTTCCATTGCGGCTAATTTCATAGGCTGATGTTGTGCAACTTGATGTGCTGATTCATCTCCTGATAGTATTAAAAACATTGAAGTAATTAGTCCAAAGGTTGCACCAACAACCATACTTTTTTTGGCTTTTACTACATCTTTGTTTTTTAATAAATAATAAGCACTAATACCTACAACAAATAATGCACCCATCACATAACCACTACCTATAGTGTGTAAAAACTTTGAATAAGCAGTTGGGTTAAACACTACATCCCAAAAACTTTCCATCTCAAATCGTGCAGAATCGACATTAAATTTCATACCTACAGGATGTTGCATCCAACCATTTGCAACAAGTATCCACAATGCAGATAAATTAGAACCAATTGCAACTAACCATGTAGATGTTAAGTGCATCTGTTTACTTACTTTATCCCATCCAAAAAACATAATTGCAAAAAATGTTGACTCCATAAAAAATGCCATAAGTCCTTCAATAGCAAGCGGAGCTCCAAATATATCTCCCACTATCCATGAGTAGTTTGACCAATTGGTACCAAATTCAAATTCCATAATGATACCAGTTGCTAAACCAATGGCAAAATTAATAGCAAATAGAGTCATCCAAAATTTGGTAATCTCTTTCCATATAATATTTCCAGTTTTAACATAAATCGTTTCCATAATTGCAATAATAAATGATAAACCTAATGTAAGTGGTACAAAAAGCCAATGATATAATGCTGTTAATGCAAATTGTGCCCTTGACCAATCAACTAAAAGTGTGTCTTCCATATTTTATAATCCTTTAGTTAAATTTTCTAATACATGAGATGATCTTTGTTCATCTGTATCAAAATTGGTTTTTAAAAAGTTTGGGAAAAAGAAGATTTTCATAATAAGTATAAATACTATAAATTTAAATGCAATGATTTTCCATAACAGTTTTCCTGTTTTCATATTTTTAAAACCATCTATATAAAGACTAAAAATATTTCTAAAAATGCTATATTTCAATGAATTTCCTTAATTATTATATTTTGAAATTATAATTAAGATAACTTAATGTAATATTATTTATAAAGTTTAGTTATTTTTATATTTACAAACATCTAAAACTTTGGTTTAGAATCTTCTGGTAAATATTTAATTTAATCTAATTTAAACTTTATTATTATACTATAGGGGGTATACTATATAAAGGAATGAAAAATGGAAATATTAATTAAAATATTTGAAAATATAATGATTTTATCAGATGCAATGAGTTTTTATATTTTAGTTGGTCTTATAATTGCTGGAGTTCTAAAACAACTCATTCCTGATAATTTTATCAGTTCTCAATTAGGAAAAAATAAAATCTCATCTGTTATCAAGTCTACAATACTTGGTATACCTATGCCAGTGTGCTCTTGTAGTGTAATACCACTAGCTAAAACATTAGAGAAAGAAGGTGCTAGTAAAGGTTCTGTTCAAAGTTTTTTAATTGCAACACCAATTACAGGAGTTGATTCTATTATGGCAACTTATAGTTTTTTTGGTTGGATATTTACGATTTATAGAGTTATTACAGCTATTGTTATTGCTATTATTACGGGAATTGTTCAAAACTTTATAGAAAATAAAGATATTAAAAAAGACCAGCACATAAACTTTTCTGTTAGTGAGCCAATCCATCCTACAAAAAATACAAACACAGAAACTAAATGTGATAACTCGTGTTGTGGTACAAAAAAAGTAAACAAAAAATTTAGTGTAAAAGAGAGTTTTAACTATGCTTTTAATGTACTTTTTAAAGACATTTATATAGGACTATTTATAGGGCTTATTATTGGGGGAGTATTTACTACACTTTTACCAAAAGAACTTTTAGAACCACTATTTGAATATCAATTTTTAACATATATTGCTGTTTTAATTATAAGCTTACCTTTATATGTTTGTGCAACAGCATCTTTGCCAATAGCAGCAGCCTTTTTATTGAGTGGTATGAGTAGTGGAGGCGTTTTTGTTTTTTTGAGTGCTGGACCAGCTACAAATGCAATTACAATGGGCGTAGTGGCTTCAATGTTTGGTAAAAAATCGCTTTTGATATATTTGGGAGTTATTTCAATTCTGAGTATCTTTTTTGGTTATATTTTTGATAACTTTTTTTCAAATTTAGAGGTATTTAATATTCATACTCATCCTGATGAATTTAGTTTTATTGATACTTTTAGTACGATATTAATGTTTACTTTAATGATATACAGTTTTATTAAATCGAAGTATAACAATCAACATTAACAATATAAACAAGAATTTTTCTTGTTTATCTTACTTTCCAAATACTTTTATAATTTCTAAAAGATTATCAACTTGTGCTTCACTTTCTGCATTATCTCCATTTTTAATTTTTTCTATCATATGACCTTTAGCATAATGCTCTATATATGAAGTAATCATACCATTAACTGCTCCTTTTATAGCAGTGAGCTGTCTAATGGTTTCATAAGGGTCAGTATCTAAATCTAGTTCTTCATCCGAAAATTTATTTTTCAATGAGTTTACTTGACCCGCAATTCTATTTATTCTATTTTGTAATTTTCTTTTTTCTACATCACAACAATAAGACATATTTTTCCTTTATTATACTATATAGGGGTATATTATATTAACTACTATTAATTATAACTGAAAAAATTCTATAAGTATTTTAAAATGGTTCAACAAAAAATAAGTAGATAAACTGTATTATTTACGACATTTTTAAGGACTGTTATGAAAAAAATAAAACAAAAAAATATCGATAAACATAATGAAAAAAAAGCTCAAGCTTCGGATAATATTATAGAAGAAGAAAAGATAGATTATATAAAATATATTGCATTTCAAGTTGTTCTTGGAACTATTTTACTGATTGCAATGATGGTTGTATTATATATGCTTCAGATGGATAGTAAACATATAATCACTATACTTATAGCGTATTTCCCTTATCTTTATATCAAAAAAGATGCACCCAAACAACTTCATATACTCTCATGGAGTGTCTATGCAGGTATTATTATATTTGCAATATTTTTTAGATAAAAGACTAATTCGTTTTTGAATTAGTCTAAAACTATGAAATAGCTCCAATCGCTTTGTCTAAAGTATATTTCATATCTTCATCTAATTCAGCCATATTTGACCTCATCCATTGTAAATACCCTGAATCTTTTTTAGCAATATTTAAAACCTCTTCACCTTTGTATTTCCCAAATCTAAACTTATTGATAAAAACAGGTGTTCTTGTAAGTTCAGCTAATTTTTCCATTGGATTATAGTCAGGATACTGAGCAGTACATTGTGTAACTAATTTTCGTAAAAATAACTTCATAATCAAAACATCACCTATAGCATCATGCGCTTTTATAGTAATATTGAGATCTTTGGCTTCTTGTGCTTCAGTTTTATAAAGCTCCAAAGCATATCTTATATACTGCAATCTATGATAAGGAAGTTCTGGATAAAGGTGTTTTGCACATCGTAAAGTATCAATAAGTGTGTATTGATTCACAAAACCCTCTTTTTCTAACATCCCTAAATCAAAATTAATATTATGTGCTATAAGATAGTTTTCACTATTATTTAACTCTTGTAATTGTTGATAAAAATTTGTACTCGTAAATACATCTTTACCATCTATGAGGTTTGGAGTAATATTGTGAACCTCCATAGCTTCTAGTTTAATAGGAAGAACCGTACTACAAAGTTCATCATAAACCTTAACATCTGTTCTACTACTGATTATCATACCACCAACTTGAATAATTCTATCTTCAGCCGAAGCACCTGTAGTTTCTGTATCAAAAAGTATATATTTTGCCATAGTGTGATTGTATCCTTAAAAAATATCTGGTATATCTACATTGATATCCATATCTGGCATATCCGTAGGAATTTGTGGTGGTCGATTATTATCATCTTCTGGTGGAGGAGTCATCCCTTCTGGTGGGTCGATTACCATACTTGAACTATCCATTGACTCAAATTCTGTTATTTCTGGCGGTTTACTATATGGGTCTTCTTTATCCACAAATTTAGTAAGCTCTTTATGAAAATCAAGTTTTACTGTCCCTATAGAACCATTTCTTTGTTTACCTATAATAATTTCAGCTTCCTCTATAGGTTTATCAATAAAGGCACTTTTATATGGAGGGTTATCTCCTCTATCTTGTGACTCTTTCTCTTTTCTTTGCTCATCTCGTTCTTTATAGATATCATCTCTATATACAAACATAATGATATCGGCATCTTGCTCTATTGCTCCTGACTCTCGAATATCACTTAACATTGGTCTTTTATCTGGTCTACTTTCTAATCCCCTATTAAGCTGAGATAGTGCAACAATAGGTACACCCATCTCTCTTGCTAGTAGTTTTAAACCCCTAGATATTTCATCTACAGTCAATCGTCTATCTGTACCACCTGTTCCTGACATAAGTTGTAAATAATCGACAATGACTATTTTGATATTGTTTTTTTCATTTTGTGCAATTTTTCTTACTCTTGCTCGAAGTTGATTGATATTTACACTTCCACCATCGTCTACAAAAAGTTTTTTATCTGCAAGGTCTACAAAAGCATCTTCTACAAGTTTGGCTTGAGAAGGATCAAGTTCACCTTTTCTTAAGTTTTGTAGAGGCACACCTGTTTTTGCACTGACTAGCCTAGTCATCAATTGTGTTTCTGGCATCTCTAGTGAGAAAAATATAACACCATCACCCTTTTCTAAGTTTTGTAGTGTTGTATTTAAAACTATCGATGTTTTTCCCATGGCAGGTCGAGCTGCAATAATCACTAAATCCCCAGGATTAAAACCTGTCGTTTTTTTATCTAAGCCATAAAAACCAGTAGTTTGACCTGTAAGATAACTCACACCACGCTCTTGCATTTTTTTGATATGTTCTCTAGTATTTGTAATAATCGTGTCCATATCTTTAAGTTCACTACTTGCACTATCCATTGTAATACTATACAAATCGTTTTGCACTTGGTCAACTGCTTCTAGTGCTGAGATATTATCTTCAAGGGTGAGTTTTTTAATATTTGTAGCAAGAGATGTAAGTTCTCTTTTTACTGCTCCATCTTTGATCTCTCGTACATACGCCATAGTATTTGAAATAGGATTGGCTGAGAGTATCTCTATGAGTATACTATCACTTACCTCTTTACTATCGAGTCTTTTTCTTATGAAATCTTCATCAATAGGCATATCATCATGATTGAGAGCTTCCATAACAGCAAACACTTTTTGATGTGCAGGAAGATAGAAATCACTAGGTTTAATCACCCCTAATATATCTTCAATAATCTCATGGTCAAATAGTATTGAGCTTAGAACTGCTCGTTCAATATTGAGTGAGTAAATGTTATCCATCGTTAGAAATATCCCTTGATTTTGTGTATATGTAGTATATACTTTTATTTAATTTTGTATTTTATCTAAATGGTACTAAAAAGGCTATTTGCTATTTAGTATTACATTTTGTGTATTGGAAATCGTTTTATGTTCTGTATAAATATTTTCTATTGTTTGTAATTCTGAATATATCTCAATATCATTATTTTTAGTATAAAACCTCATTATTGATAACAATATTACACCCAATATCACCAATGAAACTAAAACTTCCAATAATGTAAATCCTTTTTTCATAAAAATAAGCTTCATTATCCTATCACCTTACTATAATTTTTACTAGTATAGCTAACTTATTATTTTAGATAAAATAGAAAAATATTTATAAAAGTAATTTAGCAAAATAACGATACAATACTCGCCAAAAATAGACACAAAGAAGAGTAATTGATGATAATTTTAGAGACAAGTAACCTATACCTCAAAACAATAGAAAAAGATGATACTAAAGTTTTACATGAAAAAATATTTTCAAATGAAGAAACAATGAAGTATACTTTTTTAGAAAAAGCTTTGACACTAGAAGAGAGTAAAAAATTTATTTATAAAAATTTTTGTAAAAACAATGCACATATAGGGCTTGCACCACTTTTTGAAAAAAAGAGTGGTCTTTTAGTAGGTGTTGCAGGTATTTTAGAATGTGAAGAGTTAGGTAAAGATCATTATGAATTTGGGTTTATCATTGTTGAGGAGTTTCGAAGAAAAGGTTATGCAACAGAGATAGCCAAATCTCAAATGACATTTATAAAAAAAAGACTCAAACAAAATAGAGCTTTTGCACTTGTTCATAAAGAGAACACACCCTCTAATAACTTATTATTGAAACTAGGAATGAGTTTTGAAAAAGAACTTTCAACAGAAGATAGAGATATAAGAAAAGTTTATATAAAAAAAATATAAACCTCTCTTTCGAACTTATTTCTTTTTAAATACTTTTGCTATATCTTTAGCATATTGAAGCTCAGTTGTAATCCCTACACAAGAACAATTTATTTCACTCAATACATATTTATCGCTACCATCTTTATTGTAATCCAAAATATAATCCATCGTCCATAATAGAGGATAACTTTGTCCTTTTAAAAATGGTTTAATATCCTTAAGCCCTTGTTTTGTAAGTTTTACAACCTCTTTCCATTTTGCCTCTTCTGGTGATTCGTAGTTATATTGTGCACCTGAAAAAAGTGTTGCTGAAAATCCACCATCTTGTGGTTTTTTGTGTACAACAGAAACTGCTTTGTCGTTTACTAGTACAACTCTTACTTCACCCTCTGCAATTCTTTCTAAATATCTACACCCAACAAAACCAGTTTTTCCTTGGAAGTATGCTGCATTTTCATCATCTGGATCAAATTTTACTTCAAATTTTTCTAAAAACTCTTGAATATTATCATAATAAAATTTCTCATTATTAACAGCTTCAACTGTAAAAATAGAACCATCTTCTTTTTTTGATACAAGATAAACACCCTCACCTGTTGAACCATAGTTTGTTTTTAATACTCTTATATCATGTTTTGCTAAATCACTTGGAAATTTTCTCACAAAGTCAGTATATGTATGATAAAAATATGTTTCATCATCTCCTAGTTTTGTCCCTTTTAGTTTTGCTAAAATATCTTTAAAATCCAAGTTTATCATAACATCAGGATGAGTATGAATCTCCACTCCACTATTACTCAAGGCTTTTAAAAACTGAAAATATTCATCAACACCTTTTAAATTTCCAGGGTTTATTCTACTTATTACAGAGTGTGCATTTTCTTTCAAATAATCCAAAAGTTCATATTTTTTATTTGGTCTATAAAATACTATTTCTGTTTTAAATCCTGCAATCTCTTCTATTGCATTTAATATCGGTTTTGAATCAGGTCTAAAACCATCAAATCCTTTATCACTTCCTTTTGCATATTCAATTATAAAAACTTTTTTTTCCATCTATTTTTCCTTTGTATTTATCTAAATTATAAAATAGCAATACCATAAGGTACTGTTTTCTTTTTTGATTCTTTTTTGATTTCCCCCAACATAAGATCTAAATTATTTTTATCCATACTAGGGTTTATCTCTATGATTGCAGAGGATACACCTAAAATATTAAATTTTCTTTCTATCCCAAATCTATCTTTTGCACTTATATAACCATTTTCTTGATCAACTTTTGAATATAGCTCCTTTACTTTTAATTTAAATTCTGTTTGGATCTCATGTATAGTTTTATAAACATATTCATATTTACTTTGAGTAAAACCAACAAAAAAATCATCTCCACCTATGTGAGCTAGAAAATTATTAGCTTGAGCGTATGATTTTAAAATTGTAGAAAAAAGGAGTATGACTCTATCTCCTTGTCGAAATCCATAATAATCGTTGAAAGGTTTAAAGTCATTAAAATCGAAGTAAACTATATAAAAAAAGCTTTTACTCTCAAAGTTGTTTAACAAATACTCTTCTATTTTTTTATTTCCAGGAAGTTTTGTAAGTGGATTTTTATCTTCTGCCATCTCTAAGTTTCTATTGTAGGAGATATCAAGTAGATCATTTACCGATAAAAATCCAAAGTATTTATTGTTTTTAGTAATATAAATTCCACTTGTATTATGTTTATTCATATTATAAATTTCTAAAATCTTATCCACACCCCATGTTATCTCAGCGGATACAACATTTTTGATAAACTTTTTAATTTTTGTATGATCATTATCGTTCTTCGCTAATGCAATTCCAAACTGAGAATAAGATATTTTTTTGATATCTTTTTCATAAATTACCCCACATAAGTTATTGATACGATCAACAATTGGGACGAATGAGTTTTCAGAATTTTCTTTAAAATATATAAACAAATCATGTAAACTTGTATTGATAAGAATTGGTTTAATAATTTCAATTTTTTGCTTATCGAGTAAATTTGTAGAAAAATATCTTTTATCATTTTTATATAAGTCAGATATCTCTTCATATTTTGATTTGATTTTTTCAAGTTCAATTTTAGGTTTTTGTATAAAATACCCTTGTAACAGATCAGCACCTAAATCTTTACAAGTATAGTATTCTTCTTTAGACTCAATACCCTCAGCTATAACTCTCATACCCATTATATGTGCCATATTTATAATAGAACTACAAAAAAGTCTTTTTTTAGCATCTGATTGAATATTTTGTATAAAAAATCGATCTATCTTTATAAAATTTGATTCTGCATAATAAAGAAGTTGTAACCCTGCAATCCCTGTACCAAAATCATCAATTGCTATATCATAACCCTCTTGTTTATATCTATTTACCATAGTTGTAATAGAACTTGGATCTTGGAGTGTTCCTCTTTCACTGAGTTCAAAACAGATTGATTTTTTATCAAGGTTAAGGTTTTCTAAAATAAGAGAAGTATTACCATGACTAAAATCAGGCATATAAAGTAATCTATGATCTAAGTTATAAAAAAGTTGAATGTTTTTTATATTTAAACGGGAAAATTTCTCTAATGCGATATATCGTAACTCAAGATCAAGTTGGTACAAAATACCATCATGAAAAGCATCATCAAAAAGATTGAAGATTGAATGAAAATTTCCCGCTTCATGAAAATTTCGTAATAGTGCTTCAACTGCAAAAAGATTTCCACTTTTTACATTTACTATTGGTTGGAAAGCGAAGTCTAACTTAGAAACTATTTTCTTCCATTTTTTATCTAACACATCATACCTTTGTAATTATATAAAAATATCTTATATAATTACAATTACATTATGATTACAAAAATGGAAGATTTTATCTATTAGAAATGATTAATATCCAATGATTAATTTTGCGATCATATTTTCATTTGATCGTTCTATTTTTAATTCTGTATGAACAGAACGCCTACCCTCTTCTAGTGCACCTTGAATCGTTTGCAATACATGCCAATATTTTTCATAAAAAGGAGTATCTATCTCTTTTATCTCTTCCCTTTTTATAATCTCTTTGATCAACTCTATACTTTGCATATAATATATTTTATTGATCGAGCGTTGGATTCTATAGTTTCTCATAATCTCAAGATTATTAACCCATGCATTTTTTTCTGATTCTTTTAAATTTGTACGCATTTTTATGTGTTCTATCTCTTCATCTATTTTTTGAGTATAAGATTTTTCTGCATCTTCGACATCTTGTTCTAAAGTTGTTGAATATGAATTTAATATTTGATGAATCTCATCATTAGAGAATCTTTTTGTTTTTGTATCATAACTATATGATTTATGTTCTTCATAGTTTTTATCGATTGCTTGCAATATCTGTATCGATATCATCAAATAAACATATTTGTCCTCTTTCCCATCTTTAAAATCAATTCCGTGTTGGGAAATCATTGGACGAGGTCCTGCATATTCTATTTTCATTAAAAAACTCCTTCTTCAAATATTATACTTAAATTTGATTAAAGATAAAATCTTTTTAATCTGTATTATTTAACTTATACTCTACATAAGGTGTAATGACATGATGATTAGGCATCACTCCTAAAAGATTTTCATTTCGTATAAACTGTTCTAACTCTTTTTGAGAATTAAGAATGAGTTCTTCATCTATTTCTGATTCAAGTTTTGCATATTGGTATAGTAAACTATCAAATATATACTGATACTCATAAGCAACATTTGACTTTTCAGATAAAAGAGATTTCACAAAAATCCAATTATTAAAAATAATATCCCACGCTTTTTTTAAATTCTCAGTCGGAGCTAATTCAGTTATGTTATTTTTCCATTGGTACACTGCAAAATATGCATTTTCGTTTGACCAAATCTCACTAATCCACCAATCTTGATATTTTGGGAAAAAATCTATTGGCGTTGACGCTTCCTCTGATTCATCATTGAATTCATCAATAATATTAAGCATAAATATATGGAAATGAAAGATAACAATAGGAATCAAATAATTTAAAAGTTCTAAACTTTTAATGTTTTCATCTGTAAAATTTTTTATTTGCAGAGTAAATTCTTCCTGTATTCTTTGCAAATCTGCTTCAGAATCAGGATGTAAAAGAAGATAATGTTCTATATTTTTCAAAGAAAATTCAAACAACTCTCTTTGCTCCAAAATAAACTCTTCGGGAAGTTCATCAATTATCATTGTCGCTTCTATTTTTTCATCATTTTCTTTATATTTTATTTTTTTTATTGATTCTCTATGATATTTATAATATTTTTTACGCTCAATTGCAGCTCTTAATCTTCTATGTTCATAAGAATCTAATTTTTCTATTTTTTGAAACTCTTTTAAGAGATTTCTATACTTTGCTAACATTGGGATATGTTTATCCAAGCTATTTTCGGCAGATGATTCTGCTAAAAGTGATAGTTTTTCTTCACCTGATTGGTGGCGTAAAAGTTGACCTTTTGATACAGCTATTCTTTTTTCAATATCTTTTATTAATTTTTCTAATGCTATTATTGATTTCATTACAGCTCCAATTTTTCGAGAATATTTTCAAACTTATCTTTTGTAACAGGTTTTAATATATACCCTTTAGAACCTTTACTAATAGCTTCCATAACAAGGCGTTGTTCTCCATGAGAAGTAACCATAACAACTTGTGCATTTTTATCTATACTTATAATCTCTTCAAGTGCTTCTATTCCATTTTTAATCCCTTCAACCTCTGGCATACTTATATCCATAAGTACCAAATCTGGAGAATGTTTTTTATATTCTACTATAGCTTCATAGCCATTTTCAGCTGTCGATATCACTGTATGCCCTAAATTCTCTATATGTTTTCTAATTGAAATTCGTATTATTTCAGCATCATCAACGATTAATATATTTGCCATATTTTCCTCTTTTAATTTAATGTGTTTACTATTATTGTTGCAAGTTCTATAGTTCCGTACTTAGTAGTCAATTTTTCAATTACTGTTTGATTTTGTTGGATAAATGTTTCTATAATAAATTTATCCAAAATAATTGGTGTACCTAGTGTCATCTGTTTATATTCATCTGAAAAATTATTGATGGAGAGTCCAACAATTATATTGATAATTTCATCAGGCAAGTTTTTTTGAAGTTTTTTTGTGTTTGGATATATCTTTTGACCTAAAAAAAACTCCAACATTTTATTTATTAGTTTTTCTTCAAGAGAGATAACAAAAATAATATTTTTTAAACCATTTAACTGTATAGTAGAATAATAATCTGTTATATTAATTTGTTTAATTGTTTCAGATTTTAAAATATCTATTTTTATATCTTTGATTAAAAATGATTCAGTTGTTTTAACAAACGACTGTGAAAGCAATTTTACATTTTTATTAATTGGGTCTTTATAAGGTATCGTAAAGAGAAAACTAAGACCTTTGAATGGGAAGTTTTCTATTGTAACTGTCCCATTTAGTTTTAAAAGCTCATACTTTACAGAAGCTAAGCCTACGCCTCTTCCTGAAAGTTCATCAATAATAGTAGTAGTTGAGAATTCATTTGAAAAAATGAATTGTAAAATTTCTTGATTAGATAATTTTACTACTTTTTCTGGTGTTGTTAGATTCAATTCTATAGCTTGTTTAATAACTGTATCGATATCAATTCCCTGTCCATCATCTGAAATTTTTAAAAAAATATGTTGTGCATCATAATCAAAAACACACTTTATTTGTCCCCGTGGATTTTTATTATATTCTATTCTTTTATAAGGTTCTTCTATTCCATGAACAATAGAATTCATAAACACATGAACTAACGATTTTGTAAACCTTTCAAGTTTATCACATACAAGTAACTCTTTTGAACCTACTATTTCTAAAGGATATAATTTTTTTTCTAGTTTTTGGAGTGAATTTGATATTACACTTTTGTGTATATTTAACATATTAAAAAAAGATTTATTTTTCATATGTTTGATAGATTCTAACACCTCTTCCAATTGTTCTATATTTGATTTTTTACAAATTGATTCAACTTCTGAAATAAGATTATTTACATGACTCAATTCAACTTTGACAGATGTAATCGGAGCTAAAAAGAGTTCACCAAAAGTATCTGTGATAAGTTTGATTTCATTATAAAATGACACTATCAACTCTTTTTGATTTAAGTTCTCAAATTGTCCATTTTTCAATAAAGTTTCTAAAGAATGAATTGATTCAATTGTATCACTCATATCTAATTGTGTAAATAATCCCTTGAAAGTATGTAAATTCATTAATAACTTATTTGTATCCATCTCTTCAAAATTATTTTGAATAAACTCTATAAAAGATTGAATCAGTTCAATCGATTCCTCTTTATTCGTTGCAATAGAGATAAACATTTTTTGCTTTTTTTGCTCATATTTCATCTTTTTTTCTAACTGAACTTGAAGCGTAATATCGCTAAATAGTAAAAGTAACTTATCATTTTCTAAGAGTTTGTAATGAATTGTAAATTCACCACTAGAATTAAAATGATGAGATGGCATCAAGCTTAGATATATCTCTTTTGTATCGTCGCATTCTGTGTTAAATATTTGTTTACATCCAAATATAAATGTTTCTTTTTTCTCTTTATCATTGTCAAACAATACTTCTGATATGTCTTTTTTTAAAAGTTCATTTTGATTGAGTATCTTTAAACAACTTTTAGAATAACTCCCTTCAACTTCTAAATTTTTATCAAAAATTAAAAAACCGTCTTCAATATTATCAATCATATTTCGAATCTGAGTATGTAAGTCTATAGCTTTTTTCTTATCTGTAATATCTTGTCGAACAGATGCATATCCTATAATCTTACCTTCATTATCTTTTTGTGCTGTTATAGTTGCCTTGACCCAATAAAAATCTTTATTCTTTTTTAAATTTTTAATCTCCCCTTTCCACATTTTTCCAGAAGATATTGTGTCCCATAACTCTTTGAAAAAAAAAGGATCCATATCAGGATGTCTTACTATATTTTGAGGAGATCCTAATAATTCAGATTTACTGTACCCTGAAATTTGTACATACGCATCGCTTACATATGTTATAATTCCCTTACAATCAGTAAGTGAAGCAATAACATTTTCCCCATAAAGAGCAAGTAAAAAATCAATATCAAAATTTGTATAACGATTCATCATTTTTCCTTTGCCTTTTCTATTTTAAATTTAGTATAACCATTTATCAAAATATTTTTATCTTTAACAGCTTCAAGATTTTTTTCCATTGTCCCTTGTGCTACAATATTTTTCAATGATAATAAATTTGACTCATTTTGCTCCTCTTCAAGTTCTGCATATTTATGAATCATCTGATCAAAAGCATGATTATACGCGTAACCATTTTTACCTTTTAGGTTTAAAATCTTTTTTACTAAAATCCAATTTGTAAAAATATTTTCAAATGATTTTTTCTGTTCACAACTAAGCAAAAGACTTAATACAACTCTTTTCCATTTAAAAAGTGCTAGATATGCTTGATGACTCACCCAAAGTTCTTCAATCCACCAATCTTGAAACTTCGGAAATCCTTTAAAATTGTTTAGATTTGACTCTTTTATATTTTCATGCACATTATGCAAAAGAGTTCTTAACTGTAAAATAATAATTGGAATACGATAGTTTAACAATTTTAATTCATGATTATTTTCATCAAATTCATTTTCCACCAATCCCAAAAACTCATTCTTTATCTCCAATAAATCATCATCTAAATTAGTATGAATATCTAAAAACAACTCTTTACTTTTGTTACCTATTTCAAAAATATCTTCATCTTCTAGTTGTAATTTTTCTGATATGTCCTCTATTATAAGAAGTGCATTATGTTTCTCTTTTTCTGTTCTTGTTTTATCTCGTCGTATTCGTTGAATCTGGTATTTAAAATAGTTTCGGAGTCTAATCTCTTCTTTTGTTTTTTCTTTTTCATTTACATCGTTTATATCTTCAAGTGATAACTTTTTTAATTTCTGAGTGTATTTATTGAGTAAAAAAGTATTTTTTTCAATACTTGATTCAGCAGAGGCTTGTGCCAAAAAAGAGATTTTCAATGTTCCCTCTTCAACCTCTTCTAATAGTTTTGAAGATTGTTCTATACGAGTATTCAGTGATTTTATTCTATGTTTTAACTGCTCAATTATAGTCATAATATCTCCTTGATAGAATAATTCTTACATAAAAAAGTGTCAAAAAGTGTCAAGTAAAGAGATACAGTATCCTTGTCCATAATAATTCATAATAATATTCTCTGGAAGTTTCTTGCGAAGTCTTTTTATGGCAGATTTAAGAGTATTTTCTGTAATTTCGTTTATATTATTTGTTGATGATAGTACGGAAATAAGATCATGAGCTGAAAATATTGTATTTTGATTGCATACTAAAATATCAAAAATAATAATTTCATTATAAGAGAGTTTTATCTCATCAAAATTACAAAAAAGTTTTTTTGTTTCTTTATCCCAATAATATTCTTCATCAATGATAATATGTGAAAGAATTTTTGAATGATTTTCAAATAGTTCGAAAAAAGTTGTAGTAATTGTATCCAATGAAAAAGGTTTTTGTATAAACTTATTAATATTCATATTAATAAATTCAATGAGATACTTGGATTCATCATGAGCAGATGTCACTATAATGATTTGTTTTGAATTGAGTGTTCGAATTTTTTTAGAAAGGGTTACTCCATCCATCAAAGGCATTTTAATATCTGTTATAACAAGATCGTAATATTTTCCTGAACAATTATAATACTCTTTATACAAAGAAAAGCCCTCTTTCCCATTGCTAGCTGTATCTATATGTTTAAAAAGATTGTTCAACATAATGTAGGTTTTTTCTCTTAAGATAAGATCATCTTCAATATATAGTACTGTGAAATCTTTTGTTAATAAACAAAGTTTTTTTAGTTGACTCATAAAAAATTCCTTAGTTTGGAAGTAAGATTGAAAAACAAATACCATCTTTTGTATTTGCAGCTGTAATAGTTCCATTATGATGTTCTTTGACTATTTTTAAACACATATATAACCCTAGTCCTGTTCCATTTTTTTCATATTTTGTGCTAAAATAAGGATCAAAAATTTTATCGATAATACCATGAGTAACTCCACCTCCATTATCACAAATACTCAAAGATACACCATCTTCTATATCAGTTGTAGAGATAATGATTTGTGATTTTTCTATCTCTTTAACTAAAAAATTTTCTCTTGAATTTTGTAAAATATTTAAGCATACTTGTATCAGTTCATTTTCAAATGCCGTGATTTTTTTGCTTGACTTATCGTCAAAGAGTATCTCAATATTACAAGTCTTAAAATAACTTTCTATCATAGCATACGCTTTTGTAACAATCAAAGATAAATCTGTTTGTTGCATTGATTTTATTGGTTTATAAAAGTTTCTAAAATCATCAATAGTTTCAGTTAAACTTGCAATACAACTCTCGGTATCTGATAAATGTTTTTCGACATAAGACAATAGTTTTTTATCATTTTTTTGCAAAACCATTTTCATTTGTAAATCGATAACTGAAGATGAAATAATAGCAAGGGGTTGTCTCCATTGATGTGCAATCATAGATATCATCTCCCCTAATTGTGCTAGTTTTGATTGTTTTACAAGTTGTTTTTCTTTTTCCTTATTTTTTTTTATCTCTTGATGCACAATATCTTCAAGATTACTATTAAAATTCTCTAGTTTTTTTTGTACGCTCACTCGTAAATCAATATCTCTCCACACCATACAAAATTTTTGTTTAGAAAAAAATGTTTTTTTGAGTTTTAAAATATCAATCTCTATCCATTTTTCATTCTGTTCTTTGTCTAAAAACACCCAATCAAATTTACATTTTCCTGTTTTTTCAACTATATCCATCATCTCTTGAGCTTTGTCACATGATAAAGAATTATCAGGTTGAAATGCTGGTGTTAAATTTAGAGGATGTACTGATAAAAATTCTTTTTTATTATCATAACCAAATAACTTTACTAATGTATCATTGCAATCAATAATTTTATTTTCACTAATTATTGAGATACCATCAGTAAAATCTTGATATAAGGATTTATAAAATTGTTGTTTGTATATCACAACCACACATAAACAAATTATTAAAGTAATGCATAATATTTCCATTGTTAATTATTTCATATCTCTTTATTTTATTTGTATTTATTTTTCAATACTAAGGTAACAAATATAGCAATAACACTTGCTGTTCCTAATAACACAAGTACTTTATATGTTCCTCCTATATCAACAGTAAAAGGAAGTGAAGTTGTATTCATTCCAAAAAAACCAACTATTAAATTCAATGGCAAAAAAATAGCAGAAAGAATAGTTAGTATATAAATAGTTTTATTCATTTGTTCATTATTTTGCATAACATAAAAATTGTGTAATGCATCTAACTTTTCTAAAAGAAGTCCCGAATTTCTGTACCCTCTTTGTAAATGTTCCTGAATATCTTCAAAGTTCCTCTCAAGATACTCTTTCTGTGATTGATAGTTTTCAATCAAATCTGATATCACTTCAACTGCTTTAAATAAAAGCCTATGTATTCGTACCAAATCATTTTTATATGAAAACCATTGTTGATTGAAATCTTTAATAGATTTTCCCTCATAAAAAACATCTTCAATAGCCTCAATCTCTTCAAATCGATTTGAAATAAGCTTTAGAGTTGTATCGATATACTTATCTAAAAATTTATAAAAACCTTGCATATCTTTCAAATCGGCAAATTTTGAAGTAGTTTTATCATAATAGTAATAACTGTTATCTTCGATAATAAAAGCTTTACTAAAGATTGTTACTTTATCATTTTCCAATTGTGGTAGTCTTAATATAAAAAGATTATAGTTCTCATGTTCAAAAAATACAGAAGGGTGTATACCATTTTTTATATCTTCTAAATGAAAAGTATTTATTTTTTCTCTTATCATCATATTGTCCTAAGATAATTTCTTTCCTAATGATACTATTTAAATGCTTCAATAGCCTCTTGTCTTGACTGTTTAATATTTACTATTAGAGGAGGATAATGTAAAAACATATCTGATTGAAGTGCATTTTCTTTATGAAATAGTTTTGGTTCAGATTCTTTTAATTCACTCAAAACTGACTTGATAAATAAACCTTCTTTATCAAATTTTGCACTTTGTGTATAAGGATTAAAAACTCGAAAATATGGAACACTATCAGCACCTGTGCTAGCTCCCCATTGCCATGAGCCTATATTTGAACTTGCCTCATAATCAAGTAGTTTTAATGCAAAATATTTTTCACCCCAACGCCAAGGCAAAAATAAATTTTTTGTTAAAAAAGAAGCTACTATCATACGAAGACGATTATGCATCATTCCTGTATTATTAAGATGTTGCATTGCTGCATCAATTATAGCAACACCTGTTTTCCCTTCACACCATGCTTTAAAATGCTCTTTATTTTCTTTCCAAACAATATCTTTTCCATTAAAATTTTCAAATTCTGATTGAGGAAAATGATATAAAATATAACTATAAAATTCTCTCCAAAAAAGTTCTCTTATAAAAAATTCACTATTTGGATATTTTTTAATTCTATTAAAAACTTGCTTGGGTGAAATAAGACCAAATCGTAAATATACAGCTAAATTTGAAGTACCATCCATATAAAAATAATCTCTTGCCTTGTGATAGTCTGATAGTTTTGGAATAAATACATCTAGTACTTCTTGTGCTGTTTGATAAAGAAATTGTGGTAGAGCTTGAGTTTGAAAACCAAGTGATTTAAGTGTAGGAATATTTGGAAACTTATAGTTCAAAAGTTTTATTTTTGTTCCTACTGTATACTCTTCTATCTTGTCACAATCCCACAATGGCATAAGATTTTTATAAAAGGGGGTAAATACTTTATATGGTGTATCTTCAGCTTTTAGTCCTTGTGATGGATGAATTAAAAAACTATCGTAGTAGCGTTGCATTGGTAAGATTGATTCTATCTCTTTATCTCTGTGAATAGCATAACTATCAAAATCACAGCTACATAAAACTTCATCAAAATCATTGTGCAAAGTACTAAATATCTCTTTTGGATATCCATAAAATATTGCCAAATCAAGACCTAAACTTTGCAAATCACTCTTTAACTTTAAAACAGCATCATAGATAAAAGTTACTCGTTTATCATCTTTTGGTAACTTATCTAAAATATTCTTATCAAAAATAAAAATAGGCAACACTTCACCATTTGCGTAGTGTAAAAGTGCACTATCTTCTACTCTTAAATCTCTTCTAAACCAAAGAATCTGTTTCATTATTTATAAGCTTTTACATCACTTCTGAGTGCCAACTCTTTAGGATATGGATTTAAAAATTTTTGTACCTTAAGATACTTATCATCAAATCTTTTTACATATAAATTCAGAAGTTTCACAACAGCAATAAGAGGAATAATTCCATCTTTATATTCTTGACAGGCTGTTAAAATATGCTCTTTTTCATCTGCATTAATCAGTTTTTTAAAATATCCAAAGATATGAAGTAAGACATTATATGTTTTATTTATATTTCCTTTTTGTGAAATAGCTCTTAAAAATGCTATTTTATACTCTTCTAAAACACTCTCTAGCTCTCTTTTATCATGATTAGCAACAATTGAACCTAAGTGTTTATATGACTCTTGCCCTTTTGCATAAACAAGATACTTATAACTTGTATGAAACTCTACTAAGTCTTTAAACGAAGGATTATTATCTAAAAACTTTTGCAAATCTGAAAAAGCAAATATCTGCATCAAAAAATTTTCTTTTAACCAAGGATCATTGAGTCTGCCATCTTCTTCTATTGGAAGTAATGGTTGTTTATCTATAACAGCTTTTGCAAATAATCCAACAGCTTTTTTTTCACACATATTACTGTTATTTTCATAAAGTTTTACACGCTCAATACCACAAGATGGTGACTTCGCTTTGAAAACAAAACCGCAAAGATTTTCTTCAAATGCTTCAAGTGCTAGTTGTTCAGAGATATCTTCTAACTCTTTTGTTACATCTTTATGTTCTTTATTTGAAATAACTCTAATTTCACCTTCAACATCAACTAATCGTATAGATTCTCTAGGTGTTCCAAATACCATAGCCTCAGGACAATAAGGCACTAACTCAAAATATTTTGCAAGTTCATTAACAACAAAACCATCTTTACTTCCTGCGCCATCATAACGACACTGTGTTCCTAAAAGACACGATGATACACCTATTTTCATACTCTACTCCATACTTTTGTAAATATTTTTTAAACACTCTAGAAAAAGAGGATGATGATTTGGAGCTTTTGCAACGCGATAGTCTTCAAACCCTAACTCTTCTGCCACTTCTCTATACTCAATATCTAACTCACCACTTGTTTCTGAATTATCAACAGTAAATGATGTAGGGTATATCAGTACTTTTTTATTTGTTTTTACAACTTCAGCCAACTTATCTTCTAAATAAGGTCGTAACCATTCCATAGGTCCTAATCTTGATTGATAAGCAACTTCAATACTTTTGAATTTTATACCTTGTGCTTCTAACTCTTTTTTAGCTGCTTCAACATTTGCTAAGATATGTTTTTGATACAAATCACCTTTATCAATAACTTTTTTAGGTAACCCATGCCCTGAAAATATCAAAGTAAAATCTTCACTATTTGCATTTGTTAACTCTTCTTTGATTCTCTCAACAATTACTTTATTGTAGATTGTATCATCATAATAAGCATCAATTGTTTTGAGTTTGTCTGCAACACCATACATTTTAGCAAATCGTTGTAAGTCTTCATACGATGATTTTGTTGTAGTACTTGAATAATGTGGATACATAGGAATAGCATATATTTCATCGTAGTGTTTTATTTTAGCAATCACATCATTTGCAAAAGGTGGAGTATATCTCATCACATGAAATACATCAGCATCTACATCTTTTGCAAGTCTTCTAATGAGTCTTTTTGTATGCCCTACAATTGGAGAAACGCCACCTAGTAAACTATAATTGTGTTGTGCTTCTTTGAGTCTTTTTTTACGAATTATCCAACCTATCATAGCTCGTATAGGTTGTGGTGCACCAATGATATACTTATCATTAAACATATTTTTTAAAAATACATCTACCTCATCTAAATTATTTGGTCCACCCATATTCATAAGAACGATAGCTTTTTTCATAAATGCTGCCCTTTTTTATTTTTATTATACTAAATTTAATTGATTTTTCATAGTCAAAATTTGTTTGTCTATCAAATTTGATATTTGAGTATATTTCATAGAATAACATTTTATCCTATGAAATAGTTAAGTTATCGAGAATATATGATTTTTTATGCTTTATTAGCTCTTAAATCATTACATTTATGTTTTTTAAGTTTATCAATTCCCTCAAAAACTTTTGTTGTATTTTCCTCAATTTTACTTGCAATAGTGTGTAAAGAAGAATCATTTCTATTTTTCGAATCAACATCAATAAACTCTTGAACACCATTATGTACAAGTTCATGTGCTTTTAGAAAATCATCCCAATCACCATTTTTTGTAAACTCTTCATTTGAATTCTTTTCAATCCATTTTCCCAAATCACATTCATGATGATTCTTTACTGTCCATTGTTTTGATTCACCAACATCTTTAAAGTTTGTTTCTTTAAATTTAATATGATCTAGTTTTAATTTAGTTGTATCAAAAACCATATTTATATCACAAACAGAATCACCTTTTGATTTATCAAAACTTGTTCTATGAACAATAGAAATCAACTCATTAGAAAGTTTACTTAATGCTGTTGCTTTGGTTGAAACAACCTCTGCTGCATTTGCATTTTCTTGTGTAGCTTTGTCAAGTTGATTTACAGCTGAATTAATCTGATCCATTCCAATTTTTTGTTCGTGTGTTGCTTCTGTTACACCTGTAACTATAGTTGTAACTTCAGATACTTTTTCATTTAAAAATTTAAAACTATCAAGCATCTTATCAGCAGTATTTTTACCCTCTTCTGTTTTCTCTCTTGCATAATTAACTAAATTTTTAATTTGATTTGCTGCTTCAGCACTTCTAGATGCTAAGTTTCGCACCTCTTGAGCAACTACAGCAAAACCTTTACCAGCTTCACCCGCAGTTGCAGCTTCTACAGCAGCATTTAAAGATAAAATATTTGTTTGAAATGCAATTTGATCAATGATTGTAATAGCTTGAACAATATCATCTGTTGCATTATCAATCTCAAGCATAGCTTCACCTGTCTGATGTGCAAGCTTATTATCATCTTCACTTGTTTTTTGTAATTCATTTGCAATTTGTAACATTTTGTTTGTTCTTGCATCTGTTTGATTTATAGTCGAAGTAATCTCTTCAATAGCAGCGGCTGTTTCTTCTAAAGATGCTGCTTGATGAGTAGATGATGATGAAAGTTGCTCACTTGTTGCAGCTAAAGAATCTGCATTGTTTGATAAACTTAATGCTGTATTATTAACCATACATAACACTTCAGAAACTGATACACCTAAAGCGTTTGTTCCTTTGATTAATGATCCCACATTGCCTGAACTTTTTGCATCTATAACATAATCATATTTTGCATTTCCAAATTGAATTAAAGCTTCAGTAATCATTGTCAAATTATTTTGTGTTACATTTAACATCTCATTTACATTTACTTTAAGCTGTTCCACCTCTTGAGAGGAAGCAACTTGTTTGATTTGATATGTATAGAAACCATCTTTTGCCTTATGAACAATAGAGATAGCTTCTTCAATAACTTTTGTATCTTGTTTGATACCCTCTTCAATTTTATCAAGATACTTATTGAAGTTACTAGCAACCTGTCCAATTTCATCATTTCTTTGTACAGCTACTCTATCACTAGTATTTGAGTTTTTACCTATACTGATAATTGCTTCATCTAGTTCTCTAAGAGGTTTGATAATAATTCTTCTTGAAAAAACAGCAATAATAATTGTTATAATAATTAATATTAAGACAATAAATCCTATTGCTGTATATATCAAATCTTGCGATTGTGCAACAAGCTCATCTACATGAATAATATCTTCACCAATAAGATAATAACCTATGCTTTTTCCACTGTAATCAACTACAGGAAGTAATGTTGTAAAAAAACCATCACTTATCATATATCTTTGATCAATTAATTCTTCAATATCAATTTTTTCTACATAATTTACAAAGTCTTTATCATATGTCTTTTGGTTTAAAATGTACTTGCTAATTTTTGTTAATTTTTCAAAAGCATCGCTATCAAGATTATTTCGAATATTTTCTTGATTTAATAACATCACGGCATAAGCATGATCATTTTTCTTCATTGTTTTGATAATTGAATTGTACCCTGCTTTAAACTCAACAGAACCTACATAATTTCCATCTAGATCAACAATAGGGGCAACACCCACCATACTTGTATTTAGTCGTCCTGTTTCAGAACCCACAACGGCTTTTTTATAAGTATGTACATCATTAATTGTTTTTCGTAAAGATAAAAGATTATCTCCATATTTTTCTTGTTTCCAAGATCGTAAAAATGAGTTTCCGTCTTTATCATGAATATGTATTTTTATGTTTTTAAAATTTGTATTTTCTTTAAAAACAGTTGATAGTCTTTTAACCGCATCAATAGCTGTAGTTCTATCATTATTTTTTAGTGCTTCTACAATTGTGTTATCGTTTGCAATTGATATTGCATTTGTGATACAGATTTCAGCCTTTGCATCTACCTTGCTAACAATTGTTCTTTTAAGTTGTTCAGCTGTATCATCGTAAACATGTTCTTTAATAATATTTAATCGTAATCCAAATAGGACCAAAGCCAAAACTAGTCCAATGATTGAACTACCAACAATTAAAGCAATTAACTTATTTCCAATTTTCCAATTATTCATATTACTTCCCTACTCTAGAATCTTAGTAGAGATTATATCAAGACTAAGATTAAAAAGCAATATTAAATATTATTTTGCTTATTTAGAAACAGTATAGAACATTTATTGCTTGTTTATAAGATAATCCTACTTGATTAGCCAACATTTCAATTCCCTCTTTAATAGTAAGGTTATGTGATAACACTTCTTCTTTATAGTATTTATTCCAAATATTCATAATTTCTGTTGTTTTCATTTTACATCCTTTTTTAATAGTGTAATTTTAGAACAATTTTAAATTTTATTCTTTACATAAACTGCTAATATTTTTGTCCATTTTTGCTCAATATTTAATCTGTTTGTGTTATAATCGTTTTTATGAAAAATGAAACACTAAATAGAAGAACAAAAATAGCAAATGATATACTCTATTATATCTACACACATATTGATACAGACATCAATATTGATGAACTTAGTATTGATTTAAATATCAGCAAATTCCACATGCATCGGATATTCAAAGATGCTTTTGGAAAAAATATTTATGAAAATATAAAAGATATTCGGCTTCAAAAAGCTTCAAATCTTCTTATAACCAATAAATACTCAACAATTTCCGATATTGCAAACCAATGTGGGTATAGTTCACAATCATCTTTTACTAGAGTATTTAAACAGCGTTTTCTAATGACCCCTAAAGAGTGGAAGAATGGAGGCTTTAAAGAGTTTTCTCAAAATATTATTGCACAATTTCCTAAAGCACTTCTTTCGACAGCAAATTTTGACAATATGGAACCAGAAATTGTCGAAATGCCTACTATGAGTAGTTACTACATAAGACATAGTGGTTATGATATAGGTATCAAAAAAACTTGGCAGAAACTTTATACTTGGGTTCTCAATAATAAAATAGAAAACTACAAGCAAATAGCACTCTATCATAATAATCCTACAATTACACCTCTTTATTCATGTCAATATATTGCTTGTATTGTTCCTCAAAGTACAGAAAAGATAACAAATGATAAATTACCACAATTTACAATTGCAAAAGGAACTTATGCAAAGTTTGACTTATCTGGTGAATATGGTGATGTTTTAAAATTTATACATTGGGTATATCATGAATGGTTACCACAAAGCGGGTACGAAACTACTACTAAACCTTCTTATGCAATGTATCATAAAAACCATTTTCTTTCTCAAGACGAGAATTTTAAACTTAGTTTTTATGTTTCAATTCAGTATTAACATTAAAAATTGTATTTTTTTCACATAATATATGAGATATTTTAACATATGATATGTAAGATTTTATTTTTTTTTAAGTATATAAGTGTATATTATTATCCAATTGAACAAACAATTGTAAAAGGATAATACAAATGAAAAGAATAGTTTTTAAAGTAGGAAGTTCTGTCTTAACAGAGATAACAGATATTGCTAAAGAAAGGATGTTAAACCTTGTTTCACTTATTACAGAAGCTCGAAAGAAATATGAAGTTATATTAGTTACATCTGGTGCTGTAGCTGCTGGATATACTGCCGTACAACTAAATCGAAATATCCCAACAAGTAAAAAAGTTCTAGCTTCAATTGGGCAACCAATACTTATGAGTAGTTATAAAAATAAATTTGACATTTTTAATGTAAATATATCTCAGATTCTTCTAACAGAAGAAGATTTTGATAGCAGAGTTCATACTCAAATATTTCAAGATATCATTGAACGCACATTAAAAAATGATATCTTACCTATAGTAAATGAAAATGACATCTCAACAACACCAGACCAGCTGTTTGGTGACAATGACCAATTGTCTGCACATGTGGCTCATTATACCGATGCAGATATTCTTATTATATTAAGTGATATTGATGGATATTATGATAAAAATCCTCATCAAAATAAAGATGCAAAAATTAGAAAAATTGTTAATAATATTACAGAAGAGGAATTAGGACAAACGGTTACACCAAACTCAGAATTTGCAACAGGTGGAATTGTTACAAAATTAAAAGCAGCAGAGTACATAATAGAAAATAAACGAGAGATGTTTTTATGTAGTGGATATGACTTAACAGCCGCACGAGAATTTTTGATTGATGGTGTTCACAATAAAGGAACTCTTTTTACATCAAAAAAAATAAGTAAAAAAGAAAAAATATAAATAATTAATAAAAGGAAATAAAATGACAAAACTAGAAAATATATCAATGATAAAAGAAGCAAATGTATACTTTGAGGGAAAAGTAGTAAGTAGAACAATTTTTTTAAGTGATGGTTCAAAACAAACATTAGGTGTAATGCAACCAGGTGAGTACACTTTTGATACAAAAGAAGCAGAAATTATGGAGATGATGAGTGGAGATTTAGAAATAAGACTTCCAGGAGAAACAGAATTTAAAAAACTTAATACTCCTGAAAGTTTTAATGTTCCTGCAAATTCAGAATTTGATTTAAAAATTAAAACTGTAACAGACTATTGTTGTAGTTATATCAAGGCATAAATATGGAAGTATTTTTACAAAAAGCAAAAGAATCTTCGGCTATATTATCAACATTAAGTGGAGATATAAAAAATAAAGTTTTACTAGATATGGCTGATGCTCTTATCTCAAATAGTGATTTAATTGAAATAGAAAATAAACTTGATATGAAAAGTGGAGAAGAGAATGATTTAAGCTCTGCACTTATGGACAGACTTTTTTTAGACAAAAACCGTATACAAGGTATGGCAACAGCTATTAAAGAAATAGCAGCACTAAAAGAACCAACAGGACGAACGCTTGAGGGTTGGAAAACACAAACAAATTTAAGTATACAAAAAGTTACTGTGCCTATTGGTGTTGTTGGTATTATTTATGAAAGTCGTCCAAATGTTACAAGTGATACAGCTGCTTTATGTTTTAAAAGTGGAAATGTATGTATCTTAAAAGGTGGAAAAGAAGCACAACATAGTAATGCTATTATTGCAAAAGTTCTACAAGAAGTACTAAAAAAGAATAACCTTCCTGAAAATATCATCTCACTTATACCTGATAATACAAGAGAAGGTGTAGCAAATCTTATAAAACAAGACAAATATATTGACTTAATTATACCAAGAGGTGGTGCTGCGCTTATTAAATATATCAGTTCGAACTCTTCTGTACCTGTTATTAAACATGACAAAGGTTTATGTCACACATATATTCATAAAGATGCTGATTCTAAAAAAGCTATTGATGTACCTCTTAACGCAAAATGTAGAAGAACAGGTATTTGTGGTGCAATGGAAACTTTACTTATAGATCAAGAAGTAGCAAGTGAATTTTTACCAAAACTCAAACAAGAGTTTGATAAACATGCAACAGTACTAAGAGGTTGTAGCGAAGTTCAAAAAATTATTGATGTAGAAGTAGCTACTGAAGAAGACTTTAATACAGAATATTTAGACAATATATTAAGTCTTAAAATTGTAAATAACATTGATGAAGCAATAGCACACATTAGAAAATATAGCTCAAGTCACTCTGATGCAATCATTACAGAAAACTATACCGTTGCTGAAAAGTTTCTAAATAGTATTGATTCTGCTTGTGTATATCTCAATACAAGTACACAATTTACAGATGGAGGGGAGTTTGGTTTTGGAGCTGAAGTTGGAATTAGTACAAACAAACTTCATGCAAGAGGACCTATGGGAGTTGAAGGACTCACTACATATAAGTTTAAAATATATAGCGACGGTCAAACAAGAGCTTAATGAGGAAAATAGTACTTATTATAACTTTATTTACTACTTTGAGTCTATTTGCTAATACAGAGCCTAAAAATTCTATATTGGATAGACCTTTAGTAGAAAGATATATTCTTGATGAACTTAAAGATTTAAGAACAAATCAACAAAAACTAAGAGAAGATGTAACTGTTAAAATTACACAAAGTCAACTTAATACTACAGATAGAACAGTAAGATATGCAACAGATACTATCAATAATATTTTTTATATCATTGCAGCTGCAAGTTCACTACTACTTCTTGTTGGATTTAAGTCACTCAAAGAGCTCAAAGACAATAGTGAAAATTTAGTTGAAGCAAAAATATTACACCTTACAAAAGACTTTGAACAACGACTACTTGATATTGAAAATCAAGCAAAACAACGATTTGAGATGATTACTGAAAATCAAGATAAAATTAGTCAAAGTGAAACTATAAATTCACTTTGGAGAAGAGCAGAGATAGAAGAAAATCTACAAGAAAAAATTAACTTATATGATGAAATCATTAAAATAAATCCTAATGATGTTGAACCATTAGCATACAAAGCTGATGTATTACTTGACCTCAAGGAAACTCGTTGGGCATTATCTTTATGTAATCAAGCGATTGAATTAGATAGTAACTATGCACTTTCATATTGGCAAAGAGCATGTGCAAATGCGATATTAGAAAATATAAATGAATCTATAGACGATATAAAAATGGCACTTGAGATATCACCCAATTTACATGATGAGCTTTCCACTGAAGAATCTTTTAAGGCATTATATAATAATAAAGCATTCAAAGAACTCTTAAGTTAAACTTATTTAAACACTCACAAATCTTATACTAAAATATTCAAAAAGGATAAAAATGAATAAAAAAGAAAATACAAAATATGATACAGATTATAAAATAGGACAGGACAATGTAACTCCTTTTGGTATGGATATACATAATCCAGTTTTTTTTACAAGTTCAGTATTGATTTTGTTATTTGTTATTTTAACACTACTATTTCCAGAAAATGCAAAAGAACTACTCAATGGTGCAAAAGTATGGTCAATAAACAATTTTGATTGGTTTTTTATGACAAGTGCAAATATTTTTGTACTTTTTTGTATAGCACTTATCTTTTTGCCTGTTGGAAAAATACGATTAGGTGGCAAAGATGCACAAGCAGAGTTTTCTAGAATGTCATGGCTTGCTATGTTATTCGCAGCAGGGATGGGAATAGGACTAATGTTTTGGAGTGTAGCTGAACCAGTTGCTTACTATACAGGTTGGTTTCAAACACCTCTAGGGATCGAGGCTAACTCAAAAGAAGCAATTCATGCTGCAATGGGTGCAACTATGTATCATTGGGGATTACACCCTTGGGCAATCTATTCAATAGTGGGATTATCATTAGCTTTTTTTGCATACAATAAAAAATTGCCATTAACAATACGATCAGTTTTTTATCCTCTTTTAGGTGATAAAATTTGGGGATGGCCTGGACATATTATTGATCTTTTAGCAGTATTGGCAACTATATTTGGACTTGCAACCTCTTTAGGTTTAGGAGCACAACAAGCAAGTGGTGGACTACACTATCTATTTGGAATGGATTCTGGAATTAGTACACAAATTACAATTATTGTTATAGTAACTATGATTGCTATTTTTTCTGTTGTAAGGGGAGTAAATGGCGGTGTGAAAATTCTTAGTAACATAAATATGTTCATCGCTATTTTACTTTTATTGTTTGTACTTCTTGCTGGATCTACTATTCATATTTTTACTACTATTTTCTCAACTTCAATAGATTATATCACCTATATTATACCTTTAAGTAATTGGATAGGTAGAGAAGATACTTCATGGATGCATGGCTGGACAGTATTTTACTGGGCTTGGTGGATATCTTGGTCTCCATTTGTGGGAATGTTTATAGCTCGTATATCAAAAGGCAGAACAGTACGAGAATTTATTTCTGCTGTATTGATTATTCCTACACTTATTACAATTGTATGGATGAGTATTTTTGGTGGTTCTGCATTAGAACAAGTAACTTCTCAAGTAGGAGAACTATCAAATGGAATAAGTAATGTTTCTTTAGCAATGTTTCAAATGCTTGAAAATTTACCATTTGCTTCCGTTACATCTTTTCTAGCTATTGTATTGGTGTTAGTATTTTTTATTACATCATCAGACTCAGGCTCACTAGTAATAGACAGTATAACAGCTGGTGGTAAAACAAATGCTCCTGTTACACAAAGAATATTTTGGGCAATTTTACAAGGTTTTATTGCTGGTGCATTGTTATATATAGGTGGGAAAGAAGCACTACAAGCACTACAAGCTGGTGCTGTTACTACAGGCTTACCTTTTACGGCAGTTCTTCTTATAATGTGTATATCATTATATAAAGGATTATCAAATGAACTTAAATTATTAAACAAAATATAGGATATAAAAATTGGCACTATTAGATAATGAAAAAGATATATTACCTCTAAGTTCAATAGCAGAACTTTTAACAGCAAAAGTAAGAACTTTAAAAATGTATGAAGAGAAGGGGCTTTTGCCCCTTAAGAAAGAACAAGGAAATAAAAAACTTTACTCTATAAATGATGTAAAACTTATTGCGTTTACTCACTACCTTGCGAGTGCTAAAAAAATAAATGCAAATGGTATAAAATATATCCTTGAGATGTTAGAAAATAACATGGATGAAAAAAATAAAACCGAATTTTTAGATATAGTTGAACAAAAAATGGAAGGATTATCAGGCGTTGATATTAAAGATGTAGAGATAATCTAATCTTATTTATACAATACTCTTAAAAAACCTATTATAAATAAAAAAATAGCATAACTACTTAAACTTGTATCATATAAAAGTACAAAAAAACCAGCAGACATAAATGCAAAACCATTTATAATAGGTTTAAGAAAATCTTTTATCTCTTTTGCAATCCAAAGCAATTGAGAATTTGATACTTGTATATTTAGCTCCCCTTCACTTATTTGTTTTAATGATGATTTAAAATGTTTCACTGTAAATGGAATATCTTTTATCTCTTGTTCAATCGTCCTCTTTATACTATCATTTGCACCCAATGCTTTTGGAATATTTGTTTGTAAAATAGGTAAAATATCTTTTATACCATTAAAGTTTTCAATATAAGTGGTACCAAGTCCTTCAATAATAGCACTAACTCTTAAAATATAAATCGCATCACTAGGAAGTTTAAAAGGGAAATCTCTTGTAGATTCTAAAACCTCAAAAGCTAATTTTTGCATCGATTCACTATCTAGATTTTCATTTGAAAATATTTCAAACATTTTTTGTGTGAACTCAGCTAATTGTACTGTTGGTGCTTCATATGCAATAGTACCTAACCTTTTATTAGCACTTATATATCCATCATAGTCTTGTTCATTTGCAGCTTTTATAAGTTCGATAATTGCTATTCTTGTATCATTTGGAACAGTCTTTACCATCCCAAAATCAAGTAAAATAAGTTCACCTTCTTTATTTACTAAAAGATTACCAGGATGAGGATCAGCATGAAAATATCCATTTATTAACATTTGTGTGGTATAAAAATCTACTAAAGTTGTAATAATTTTTTTAAAATCTATATTATATTTAAAAATAGATTCTTTATCATCAAAACGAAAACCCTCTTCAAAACTCATAACAATAACTTCATCACTACAATACTTTGGAAATGCTATTGGAAATTTTACACCACTTTCTTTATAAGTGGAACTAAATTTCAAAAGATTATTTAATTCATTCGTTAAACTCACCTCTTGTTTTATCATTTTTGAAAACTCTATAATTACAGCTTCAATTGAATTTTTCGTGTAGTGTGAAAATAAAGGCTTAAAAATCTTGTTAAAAAATGAGATGATATTTATATCTGCATACACCTGCTCTTTTATATCTATTCTTCGTAATTTTACAGCTACTTTAGTATCATCTTGTAAATATGCAACATGTACTTGACCAATTGATGCAGAAGCAATAGGATTTTTATCTATACTTTTAAAACTTTTATCTTTAAAGTTTCTTGTAAATATTTCCTGAAATTCATGCTCTTTCATTGAAGGCAATTGATCATGTAATTCTCTTAATTGTTCAAGGTACTCTTCTGAGAAAAAGTCTGATCTTGTAGCTAAAACCTGAGCTAATTTAATAAAACTAGCTCCTAAACTTATACAAGCAGATTTAAGCTTGATAGGACTCAATGGTTTTAAATAAAAAAAACTCTTTTTTTTCTTAATTACCAAAAATATCGTGAGTAAAAAAGCAAATACAGTATAAACTCTTAATGGTTTATAATATGTTAATTTTTTTAAATAATTTTTTATTTTTTCAATTCCTTTTTTAACTTTTCTAAGTCATCTTTTGTTGCCAAACCTAATTCATCAATTATCTCTTTTAATGTTGTTTTTAAATGTTCTTTTATTTTAGAATCTTCCTCTTTGCCTTTTTCTTCAAGTGATTCTAAAAAAGATTTTGCATCATCCTTTTTAATTTTACTTTTTTTTTCAAGTTTTGTAACCTCTTCTTCTATCTTTTCATGGATTACTGAAGCAACTCCAAAACCTGTGTGTAACATCTCTTTTAACATTTAAAGTCCTTTTTATTTATTTTATTAAAATTTCTATTATTTTAATAGCTTTATTATGTAACTTAAACCTATAATTAAAACTTTTTTTCTAAAATTTTTTTTGTTTGAGTATGTCTATATTCAAACATTTTAGTTATATCATACTCAATAAATGGTTCTACTATCTTACCTAAAATTCCAAAAGGTAATTCATATTCAATAATATCCTTTAGTTCAGAAACATTCCCTTTTTTTATAAATAGATGCTGATGTTTCCAATACTTAAAAGGTGATTTCATTGCTACATCAATTAAAATATTTGGTTTTTCTAGCTTCTCAATTTTCACCTCCCAATAAGTAGGCACAAAAAACTTTGTTGTTTTAATTTTGACAATCTTCCCTTCAAATGTTTGAGTATCACTATTTAAAAGTTCAACCTTAATGTTTGCAGGGGTAATTTTTGTTATATTATTTGAATCAAGGTGAAAATCAAATAATTCTTCAAGTGTACATTTAATATATGTTGATTTAACTATTTTTTTCATATTCTTTCTTTCTTTTATCTATTTTCTTCTCAACTTGTTGAGGATAAATTTCAACTCTATCTCTTCCATTTTCTTTTGATTGGTATAATGCTTTATCAGCTTGCTGAAATAACATATCTTTATTCTTGGCATTTTTCATACAACTTATCCCAAAACTAGCTGTTATTTTAATTGATTGAAAATTTTTATCTTTTATATTTATTCGTAATTTTTCAGATAGTTGTTTTGCATTTTCTACTGTACCATCAATCAAAATAGCAAACTCTTCTCCTCCCCAACGAAATAAAAAATCGCTACTTCTAAGATTATCTTGTAATGTTTGAGATAATTCTTTTAATATATAGTCACCCATATCATGTCCATAATCATCATTTATCATCTTAAAATAGTCTATATCTAATAATATTAGAGAAAATAACTTATTATTAATAGTATATTCTTTAATTTTTCTTTCCATTATTATTTCAAATTTTTTTCTATTATATATATTGGTTAAAGAATCTATATATATTTGATTTTCTAATTCAACCTCTTTTTGAACCTGTTCCGATATATCACTACTTATACTTACATAATATATAGGTCTTCCTGTATTATCTTTGATCGTAGATATCTCTTTTCTATCATAAAACAAAGTAGCATCTTTTTTGACGCTTATAAAAGTACCACTAAAATAACCATGACTTATAATTGATTCCCACATTTTTTTATAAAACATCGCATTTTGATGTCCCGATTTTAAAATTCGAGTATGTTTTCCAACAAGTTCATTTTCATCATAACCAAGTTTTTCATTAAACGCTTTATTAGTATAAACTATAACTCCTTCAAGATTTGTTACTAAAATCAAATTTTTTGTAACATTTACTATTGAACTTAAAAGTTTTTCATACTGCATATAACTTGTTTCATCAATAATTCGCTGGAATGATATATACCCAATAGTGATGTTTTTTGAATTTTTCAATGGAGATATTGACCATTTTACACAATAACTTGTTCCATTTTTTCTGTAGTTAATAGTTTGTCCAATAAAATTTTCATTATTTAAAAGTGTTCTTTTTAATTCTATTAAAAAATTCTTATTTGTTTTTGGACCTTGTAGCAATTTAGGACTTTGAGATAAAAGTTCTTCTTTTAAATATCCAGTTTCATTAGAAAATGATTTATTAATATATAAAAACTTTATACCCTCTTCCCAATTACAATTTGTTATTGCAATGGGGTCAATACTATTATCAAACATATTATATAAAGATGAGATATCTAAATTTTCTAAAATTAAATCACTTGACATCAACATAGCGAAACTCCTCTTGTAAGTATAATTTCAAATTATTTCTATAATTAAATTATATCCTTTATAAACTTCTTCTCTCTAAATATTCACGAAAATCTTTTGCTCCATCTTTTGAACTTGTAACAATATCATCAATATTTTTAAAACTAATTTCCAATTTTGATTGTTCGATTGTATTCATTGATTTTATCTTATCAACATTCACAATTATTGATCTGTGAATTCTAAAGAAATTTTTTTGTTTTAATAACAATTCAAGATCTCCAATCTTTTTACGCACATAACATTGTGTTTCTTTTATTTTTATAATTACTTCATCAAGATCAGCTTTAATATAATAAATATCATCTAAAGCTATAGGATAGATATCATCACCACTTTTTCCCATGATCTTTTTAAGAGATGTTTCCTCTTTTGTTTGCATATATCTAGATACCGTTCTTAGTGCTTTAGAAACATTTTCTTTTGTTGTTGGTTTTAGAATATAATCTACACCACCATTTTTAAAAGCTTCTAAAGCAAATTGTTCATAAGCCGTTTGGAAAACTATGAAAGTGTTAGGCTCAATCTCTAAAATTTTGTTTGCCAACTCTAGTCCACTAATACCAGGCATTTGTATGTCCAAAAAAACAACATCATATTTGTTTTTTAAAATATGTTGTAAAGCTAAATGAGATTCTTGAAATGAAGTTAGATCTTCAAAATGCAAATCTTTGAGCAATCGTTCTAATCGCGATATTGCCAAAGACTCATCGTCTACTATAAGTATTTTCATTATTTTTTTCCTAAGTATATTATAAATGTTGTTTTATCATTCTTGTGAAACCTCAATGTCCCAACATGAAGAAGTTTTAATCTATTTTTTAAATTTGAAAGACCTGTACCAAAATTGATATCTTTTACTTTCATACCATCATTTGATACAATTATTTTATCATTGATTATCTCAATCATAATATTTAATGATTGAGAACAATAGCCATGTTTAATAGCATTTTCTACTAATAATTGTATTGAAAATTTAGGTATTTTAATAATTTGAAGCTCATCTTTGATATCAATCACTAATCTAATTTTATCATCAAACCTTATATTTTCAATATCTACATAAGTTTGAACCATAGATAGTTCTTCCATAATGGTAATTAAGCTTTGCTTATTAATAGCATTTCTTAAAAATTTGGATAGATTTAAAATAGAGTTTTCAGCTTTTAATGGATCTATATACACCAATTCACTCATTGAATTCAATGCATTAAATAAGAAATGAGGATTTAATTCATTTTCTAATGCTTTAATTTTACTATTTAATATTTCATTCTTTATCATCTCATTTTTATATTTCATCTCAATAAACTGGTGTAAAACAAGTCCAACCAAAAATGTTAAACATCCTATTGTTAGACTAAGATGTATACTATAAGCTTCTATCAAATTTGTTATAGCACTATCAAATATATAAAATAAAGAAAAACTTGTCCAAAATCCTAAAGAACCACTTACAAATGAAAATATAAAACTAATAAAATACCAAAATCTTTTATCAGTATTTGGTAAAATATAATTATTGGAAACAGTAATAAAAATAGATGAAAATAATGTAATAATAATCGCACTAAAAGTACCAAATAAAATTGTAGATATCTCTTGAAACTGAATATTAAGAAAGTAAAAAAACAAAGAAATCAACAAGCCAAACAACGCACCTATAGAAATAATATAAAGCCAATCTTTGAATGTAATTTTAAGTTCAACTTGTTCCATTATATGCCTTTTTACTTTGACTAATTTTAACTTATATTAATATTGATTTGTATTTGATTTATGTCTGTTTATCCCATTATATTATACTTTATTTAATTCTTTGTTTAATACATCAACCCCTAAAGCAATTCCAGGCCACCCTTGTCCTGCAAAAACTGTATCACCTACATTATAAAGGCCATTAAATGGGGTATTACAACTAGGTAGTTGCATAAAATTTTTGAAACCTATTGCTTTACCACCACAATTATATCTTCCAATAAATTTATTAAATGTTGTTGATGTTGCGCTAAATAATTGACTAACATCTTCCTTTTTTATATCTTCAAAATATTCTAAAAATTTTTCAAAAATAAATGATTCTGTAATATTTTTGCTTTTTACATATTCATCTTTTTGCAATGACTTCCAGTATTTAGCTGTTGTATGAGTAGATATAGTGATACTATATCCATTTCTTGATAATTTAGTATCATCCTTTTTTGAAAATGAAACAAAAAAAGAATTTGAAATACAATTTGGTAATAAATCATTATAAATGAACTGATAATGTTCACAAAAATCATAATCACTCTTAAGCGTCAAGTAAACAACAAAAGCACTTTGATCACTAAAAGTAAATCTATCATAATATTTCTTCACTTCGTAATCATCAAAAAGTGAACCACATTGGTAAATTGAAGAATTTAAAATCAATTTTTTTGTTTTATATTCATGTTTCCTAGAACTAATTATCCATTCATTTTGACCTCTAATAATTTTTGTAATTTCTTCATTTTTTTTAAGTTCAACATTTTTTACTATATCTTCAATTAAACTTCCCATTCCTCCATTTACATAAAATACATCATGAAAAGGATAACTAAGTCCTAATGCCATCGATAATAGTGAAATATCTTTAGAGGTTGTTTGTATCGTAATGAGTAATTGCGCATCAATAAAATTTCTATACTCCATTGAAATATCACCCAATATTTCTTTTATGAATCCATCTGCACTTTTCAAAATATCCATTTTATAAGTACTTATAAGTTCCATAAAAAAGTTAAAAGTTTTTAAATAGTTATTAATTGAAAATTTTCCAAAATAAATCTTTTTCAGATTCCAGAATTTTTCATCAAATTCTTTTATAAATTTCCAAAAATATTTATTATTTTTATTAGGATAAACATCATTAATATTGTCTAAAAACTGATCAAAATCTTTAATTCTATCAATTACATTTTTATTTTGTATGACTCTTATTGCAATATTAGATTTAGTGATATTAGGATTTAATCCTATAGTATCAAAATGTTCTTTTAAAATATGTTCATCTTCATATCCAACAAGAGTAGTTGCTCCCGCATTATAATAATTGCCATATCTTTTAAATGTACTTGCACAACCACCAATATTTTGATCTTTTTCAAATAGAACTGTTTTTTTATCTGCATTTAACGATGCAATTAGACTACCACCAATGCCACTTCCAATAATAGATAGATCAATTTTTTTCAAAAATATTTTCCTTTTTAGTGCTATTATATATAACTTTTATACTACTTTGTAGTATATTTATGCCTAATTATATTAGTTTCATAAAATTCTATTATAAAGTAAGATATTTTTCTAAAAAAGACTTGAATTAATAGCCTAAACTTGATATTATAGTGAATTAATTTTAAGGGATAGAAAACAATGAAAAATATCACTAAACTACTTTATGAACTAAACTTATTATATTATGAATATGATAAATTTACAAATAAGTTAGTTGTAGATAAAGCATATAGTAAAGAGCAAGTATATAAAGAATTTATAAAAACTACATACAGTCTCACTAAAAATAATATTCAATTTTTCATTGATGAAAAGCGTGATATTGTTCTTTTTAATGAAGATACTCTTTGGACTCGTTTCAGACAAAGATACCTAAACTTTATTAATGGTTTTAAAAGTACAAATAAGAATATTTATATATTAAGTGACAAAACCGTTCGTTATGCAAAAAATATACCAATGATTGATATTGTTCCAATTGAAGTTGATATAAATTGTAATGATTATGATGCATTAATTTTTACATCAAAAAATGCCATTAAATACCTTGATAAAATTTCAACATCATGGAAAAAAATTCCATCATATGTTATTGCCCCTCAAACAGCTAAAATATTAAAAGATTATAATGGTACATTAACATTCACAGGAAGTGAAAAACACGGTGATGAATTTGCCAATGAAATTATTCCTTTATTAAAAAATAAAAAAGTACTATATGTTGGTGGAAATAAAACTGTATCAAACTTAGTTAGTATGCTTAATAAAAATCAAGTTAATTGTGACTATAAAGCTATTTATAAAACAATTTCACACCAATATCCTCAAAAGATTCAATTACCAAAAAATTCAATAATTATTTTTTCTTCTCCATCTACAATAACATCTTTTTTCCAAAACTCCCAATGGGATAAAAGCTACACCGCAATAAGTATAGGTAAAACAACTGCAAAATACCTTCCTTCTGAGATAACACCAATAATTTCAGAAATAACCTCACTAAAAGGCTGCGTACAAACAGCTTTGAATCTTGAGAAGTCAAAGCATTAAACAAACAAGCCAAAGACCTTCCAAATACCTTAAAAGAGTAATAGAGCATCATCAAATATGAACTAACAATAAAGAAATAGTAATAATAAAACAAACTACAAAAGAAAAGAGAGGAATAAAAATAAAAAGTAATAAGAAATAGGAAGATAGAAAAAACGAGCAAAAAAAAACATCTTAGAAGTTGGCGGCGACCTACGTTTCCACAAGGGGACCCTGCAGTATTATCGGCGATGAGGAGCTTGACTGCCAGGTTCGAAATGGAACTGGGTATGACCTCCTCTCAATAACCACCAACATCTAAGATGTTGATTTGAGAATATTAAAGTTAAAGTCTTTGTATAAAAATACGATTATAATACTTATCAGTTATTATACTTAATAAGATAGTAAACTAAAGAAGTTCATATAAATAAGCCAAACGATCTATTAGTAATAGTCAGCTGAATGCATTACTGCACTTACACATCTATCCTATCAACCAGCTAGTCTTGCTGGGATCTTCAGGGAAAGTTCATCTTGGAGTTGGCTTCGTGCTTAGATGCTTTCAGCTCTTATCTCATCCGTAGGTAGCTACCCAACGATGCTCTTGGCAGAACAATTGGTACACTAGTGCTACGTTCACCCCGGTCCTCTCGTACTAGGGGCAAATCTCCTCAACTTTCCTACGCCCACGGAAGATAGGGACCGAACTGTCTCACGACGTTCTGAACCCAGCTCGCGTACCGCTTTAAATGGCGAACAGCCATACCCTTGGGACCTGCTTCAGCCCCAGGATGCGATGAGCCGACATCGAGGTGCCAAACCTCCCCGTCGATGTGAGCTCTTGGGGGAGATCAGCCTGTTATCCCCGGCGTACCTTTTATCCTTTGAGCGATGGCCCTTCCACACAGAACCACCGGATCACTATGACCGACTTTCGTCTCTGCTCGACATGTATGTCTTACAGTCAGGCTGGCTTATGCCATTATACTCAACATCCGATTTCCAACCGGATTGAGCCAACCTTTGTAAGCCTCCGTTACTTTTTAGGAGGCGACCGCCCCAGTCAAACTACCCACCATACATTGTCCTGAAGTAAGATAATTACTCCCAGTTAGCTATCAGAATATTCAAGGGTGGTATCTCAAGGATGACTCCCTATGTACTTGCGTCCATAGATCATAGTCTCCCACCTATCCTGCACATGAATATCCCAATAGCAGTGTAAAGCTATAGTAAAGGTGCACGGGGTCTTTCCGTCTTTCCGCGGGTAGGAGGAATTTTCACCTCCACTACAATTTCACTGGATCCCTGGTTGAGACAGCTCCCATCTCGTTACGCCATTCATGCAGGTCGGTATTTAACCGACAAGGAATTTCGCTACCTTAGGACCGTTATAGTTACGGCCGCCGTTTACTCGGGCTTCGATCAAATGCTTCGCTTACGCTGACATCATCAATTAACCTTCGAGCACCGGGCAGGCGTCACACCTTATACATCCTCTTGCGAGTTAGCAAAGTGCTGTGTTTTTGGTAAACAGTCGGGAGGGACTCTTTGTTGCAACCTCTCAAGCTTTCGGGAGTAAATCCCTAATACCTAAGTAGGCACACCTTCTACCGAAGATACGGTGCTAGTTTGCAGAGTTCCTTAACCAGGGTTCTTCCACGCGCCTTAGAATACTCATCCCACCTACCTGTGTCGGTTTACGGTACGGGTTATAATAGATATGCTTAGTGGCTTTTCTTGGCACGACAGTATCATCGATTCCAAACGCTATCCGAAGATTTTGTTCGGCCTGTAAGATCTCGGTCGAGTGTAGCACGGATTTGCCTATGCTACAACCTACATCCTTCGACCAGCTATTCCATCAGCCAGCTCGATTAACTCTATGCGTCCCCACATCACGCTCTATTATAAGTATAGGAATATTAACCTATTTGCCATCGTCTACCCCTTTCGGACTCGACTTAGGACCCGACTAACCCTACGATGACGAGCATCGCGTAGGAAACCTTGGGTTTTCGGCGTTAAAGATTCTCACTTTAATTATCGCTACTCATGCCTGCATGCTCACTTCTATCCGCTCCACCACTCCTCACCGGTATGGCTTCAATGCTGAATAGAACGCTCTCCTACCACTACAGTAAACTGTAATCTAAAGCTTCGGTGCGTACTTTAGCCCCGTTATATTTTCCGCGCAGAATCACTAGACCAGTGAGCTGTTACGCTTTCTTTAAAAGATGGCTGCTTCTAAGCCAACTTCCTGGTTGTCACAGTAACTCCACATCGTTTTCCACTTAAGTACGACTTAGGGACCTTAGCTGTTAGTCTGGGTTGTTCCCCTCTCGACATAGGATTTTATCACCCTACGCCTGACTGCCATGGTAAAGTATATAGTATTCGAAGTTTGATAGGGTTTGGTACCGCGGTAAGCAGCCCTAGCCCATTCAGTGCTCTACCCCTTTATACTAATTTACATGACGCTATACCTAAATATATTTCGGAGAGAACCAGCTATCACGAAGTTTGATTGGCCTTTCACCCCTATCCACAAGTCATCCGAGCACTTTTCAACGCACACCGGTTCGGTCCTCCACTGGCTCTTACACCAGCTTCAACCTGCTCATGGATAGATCACTTCGTTTCGGGTCTGCAGCATATGACTAATTCGCGCTATTCACACTCGCTTTCGCTACGGCTTCGTACTTGACTTAACCTTGCCATATACCACAACTCGCAGGCTCATTATGCAAAAGGCAGTCCGTCACCCTGTACAAGACATAGGGCTCCGAATGATTGTAAGCTAATGGTTTCAGGTTCTATTTCACTCCCCTCACTGGGGTACTTTTCACCTTTCCCTCACGGTACTTGTGCACTATCGATCTATAAGTAGTATTTAGAGTTGGAGGGTGGTCCCCCCATATTCAGTCAAAATATCACGTGTTCCGACCTACTCGTTCATTATCTTAGTTCCACATAAAAGTTTTCATATACGAGGCTTTCACTCTGTATCGCGTAGCATTCCAACTACTTCTACTAACTAATATGCTAAATATAACCGCTCTAATCCGTTTTCGCTCGCCGCTACTAACAGAATCTCAATTGATTTCTCTTCCTTCAGGTACTGAGATGTTTCACTTCCCTGAGTTCGCCTCTAGATAAATCTAGATAATATAATTCTCATTATACTGGGTTGTCCCATTCGGAAATCACTGGATCAAAGCTTCTTGACAGCTCCCCAATGCTTATCGCAGTCTAGTACGTCCTTCATCGCCTCTTATAGTCTAGGCATCCACCATTAGCCCTTAATAGCTTATTTGATAAATTAAAGTTCAAATACATATATTACAAGTAATATATGATTTAACACTTATGTTGTTATGATTATTCTTTAGCTACTATCTTATTAAATATAATAATTTATATATAATTAAATAGTATTATAAAATTGTATTTTTATTTTCTTTCTTAGAAAAAATAAAGACTTTAACAGTAAATTGTAAAATAACTCTTTGATTTTTTACGACTCGGAATTTAGTTCCTCGCTGCATTGCACTTTAGTGCTTAAAAATCAAATATAAATACTTTTTGAAGTACTTATATTTAACTTTTATAATCTTGATGTAATATGGTGGGCCTACCAGGACTTGAACCTGGGACCTCACGATTATCAGTCGAGCGCTCTAGCCAGCTGAGCTATAGGCCCATATTGCATATAGTTTCTATATGTTAATAAATATTTATAATTTAAAGATTATTATAATCTTTATAAACTAGATACAAGACTCTTCGTCTCCAGTTAGACTTTGCTAACTGAATTTAATGGTTTTGAGCCATCTATTATTTTCTAATGATTAATCAAACGAATGATTAATTATATCTTTGAAAGGAGGTGATCCAACCGCAGGTTCTCCTACGGTTACCTTGTTACGACTTCACCCTAGTTACTAAATCCACTGTGGAAGGTAGCTATTTTAGCATCCCCGCTTCGAATGAATTCAATTCCCATGGTGTGACGGGCGGTGAGTACAAGACCCGGGAACGTATTCACCGTAGCATTGCTGATCTACGATTACTAGCGATTCCAACTTCAAGTAGTCGAGTTGCAGACTACTATCCGAACTGGGAGATATTTTATGAGATTTGCTCCACTTCACAGTATCGCTGCTCTTTGTATACCCCATTGTAGCACGTGTGTAGCCCTGGCCGTAAGGGCCATGATGACTTGACGTCGTCCTCACCTTCCTCCTGGTTACCCAGGCAGTCTGTCTAGAGTCCTCAGCCGAACTGTTAGTAACTAAACACGAGGGTTGCGCTCGTTGCGGGACTTAACCCAACATCTCACGACACGAGCTGACGACAGCCGTGCAGCACCTGTATATAAGCTCTAGTAAACTAGCACTCTTCTATCTCTAAAAGATTCTTATTATGTCAAGGCCAGGTAAGGTTCTTCGCGTATCGTCGAATTAAACCACATGCTCCACCGCTTGTGCGGGTCCCCGTCTATTCCTTTGAGTTTTAATCTTGCGACCGTACTCCCCAGGCGGCACACTTACTGTGTTAACTGCATTACTGCTATGTCTAGCATAGCAACAACTAGTGTGCATCGTTTAGGGCGTGGACTACCAGGGTATCTAATCCTGTTTGCTCCCCACGCTTTCGCATCTCAGCGTCAATAATGTTCCAGTAGATCGCCTTCGCAATCGGTATTCCTTCTGATCTCTACGGATTTTACCCCTACACCAGAAATTCCATCTACCTCTCCCATATTCTAGGTCTGCAGTTTTGGAAGCAGTTCTATGGTTAAGCCATAGGATTTCACTTCCAACTTACAAACCAGCCTACATGCTCTTTACGCCCAGTGATTCCGAGTAACGCTTGCACCCCCCGTATTACCGCGGCTGCTGGCACGGAGTTAGCCGGTGCTTATTCATATGATACCGTCATTATCTTCTCATATAAAAGGAGTTTACGCACCGAAATGTGTCATCCTCCACGCGGCGTTGCTGCATCAGAGTTTCCTCCATTGTGCAATATTCCCCACTGCTGCCTCCCGTAGGAGTCTGGACCGTGTCTCAGTTCCAGTGTGACTGATCATCCTCTCAAACCAGTTAGGCGTCATTGTCTTGGTGAGCCATTACCTCACCAACTAACTGATACCGTACAGTCCCATCCCAAAGCTATAAATATTTCCCTTGCTTACTTATGTAATAAAGGCATATAGAGCATTACAAGTCGTTTCCAACAATTATTCTCTTCTTTGGGGCAGGTTAACTATATATTACTCACCCGTGCGCCACTTAGCTGACAATATTAGCAAGCTAATATCCGTTCTCGTTCGACTTGCATGTGTTAGGCACGCCGCCAGCGTTCACTCTGAGCCAGGATCAAACTCTCCATAAATAAGTATAAAAGCTTACGCTTTTATACTTTGGTGTTTAATCTTGACTTTTAAGTATTTACCTAAAAATCACTAAGTCTATTTAAAGACTTAATTATATTATTAGTGTTTTAAAATTAAAACTCTAAGTTTATAGACGAAGATTATATATTTATAGTAAACTATAAATACTCTTCTTGTATCTAGTTTATAAAAATTACTCTCATAATTCTTTTAAACTTGATTTATTTATCAACATTATATTTTTTAAAGATCATACATTTTTAAGCTTTTTAACTTCAAATCTCTTTGCGTTTGTCTGCTTGTTTTGTGGATGGGATTATAATAGGTTTTTTCTTTATTGTCAAGAGTTTTTTCTTAAAATAAGTTTAAATTTTTGAATTCTTTTTTTTGTGTGTTTTGTAACATAAGTACATCATTGACAATGATGTACTTTTTGTTTTATTTTACTAATGCCGAAATAGCTTTGAAATTAGGATTTTTAGCGTTTACTGTTAATTCAAATAACAATGATTCGTAAGTTGTTGGTATAACTCCTGCTTGTACTAATCTTTCAATTGCCATAATTGTATTGTGTTGTTCCCTTGAACTTACACAATCTGTTACTAAAACTGGCTGATACCCCTCTTCTAAAAGATCTAAACAAGTTTGAAGTACACAAACATGTGTTTCAATGCCCGCAACTATTACTATTTTTTTACCTGTTTCTTTTATTTTTTCAAGAGTCGTAGGATTTCCACAACAAGAAAAAGTAGTTTTTTCAAAATGTGGATCTGACTCTACAAGTTCTCTTAATGCAGGTATTGTTTCCCCTATACCTTTTTTATATTGTTCATTTACTATAAATGGTATGTTATGTATTTTTAAACCTTTTATTAGCGTAACTAAATTTTTTTCTACTACATCTTTATTTACCATATGTGGGAAAAGTTTTTCTTGTACATCTACTAAGCAAAATAATGCATCTTCTATTTTTATTTTCATTATGACTCCTAAATTATTTATCTTAATCATACACCATAATAAAAAAATAGACAAAGAAAAAGAAGATACAAAGAAACTTTTTTGCTAAAGTGTATAAATAATACGCAAGATACCAAAAAACTAAATTAAAATATTGATTCAGCCCATTGTGTGATAGGTCCTCTTAGAACTTTTCTTAATCGTATTGCATATAAATTTACTAAATCACTATTCTCTTTTGTTGATTTTAATAGTGTGGTTAAAGAATTTGTGTATTTGTTGACATAAAAATTATCTATTTGTTTATTACTTCCTAAAATAACTACTTTACAACTACTATCTATTCTACTTAAAATCATTTGCATTGTCTTATTTGATATATTTTGAGCTTCATCAACAATAATAAAGGCTTCACTTAGCGTTCGTCCTCTCATCTCACCTACCCACATTGTTTCTATAGAATAGTTTTGAATTGTTTGCGATACTTTCTCATCGATTTCATCTTCTGATGGTTGTATATATTGTTTTTTGTGACTGTTTTTTTGTTTATGTTCACTTCTTGCCATATATTTTAAACTATCCATCAATGGATGATTATAGATAGCAAACTTTTCCTCAAGTCCAGGTAGATAACCAATATCTTCTCCTTTATCCAATGACTCGATTGAATTTCTTATATATATTATTTTTTGAAACTGTTTTTGACGAATAAGTTTTACCCCACTACTCAAAGCTAACAATGTTTTTCCACTACCTGCTTTTGCTTCTATTATAATAATATTATAATAACTATCAATTAATGAATTTGTAAAAAATAATTGTTCTTTATTTAAGGGGATTACTATTTGTTCTCTTAACATTGTCTCATCAAGAGGATTAATCTTTCCATTTTTTATCGAACACAATAACACTTGATCGCTATTTTTAACATTCATACAATATGAAAAATTGTAAGGAAGATAGTCATTATCTAACTCTTTTATATTTTTATTATGAATATCTTCTAAGTCTTTAAAATCAATATCAATCTCTTTAACAAACTCCAATTGTTTATCATCTTTTCCATCACCTTTTAAACAAGTTGTAGTAAGATTTAACGAAGTTGCTCTGACTCTTGCCATAATATCATTTGAAATAAACTCAATTGTTTGTGGATAATGTAAGTTTGCAAAACTTGCAATCTCTAAAATTTTTCTGTCATTTGAGATATTTAAAGAGATCTTCTGTATGTCTGTTAAATAAACACTTTTTGATATGATATGTAAAATAATTGTACCTATTTTCAATGCAATTATTTGATGCTTTTCTAAATCTTTACTTGAAGAAAGGATCTCACTATCATCCAAAAATCTTGCAAATTGCCTTGCTTGAAAGTTTATCTCATCAAAACCACTTTTTTTACTATCTATTTCATCCAATACAATTTCTGGTAAAATAATAAGATTTTTACCCTCTTGGCTTAAATTTGCTATATTTGTAAAATCTTCCAATATAATATTTGTATCTACAACAAAATATTTTTCAAATTTTTGAGATAATTTTTCAGACATCTATACTTCCATTCTTTTAATTTATTTGTAAATATTATAATATCATTTCAATTACAATTGTATTTAAATCAAAGCATATCTATTTAATCTCTGCCTGAATAATTGTTGTTAAATTATTTTTTAATTGTTTGAATAATTGTTCAATATCATCAATCTCTTTTGTTTCAGTTTCTATCTGTTGTAATATTGAACAACATTCTTCTAACATAAGATTTAAGCAACTATTTTTTATATAGTGTGCTTTTTTAGAGATATTTTCAAAATCTTGTATACTTATAAAATGTGACAACTCATCCAAATCATCCATTATATCTTCGGAAAATTTCTTAATAAGCATCTCTACGATAGGTTCACTTATTCCTAATTTAGAAGAGATGTGAGTACTGTCAAAACTATCCATTACTTGAACTTTTACTATATCATCTCTTTCGTCTGATTTTATGTGTTCTGATAAATTACAAATATTTTTCTGTAAATATTGAATAAGTATCTCTTCTAGTTTTTGCGTTTGAATGGGTTTGCTCAGATAATCATTCATTCCTAAAGCGATAAATTTTTCTTTATCACCTTTAATAGCATTTGCTGTTAATGCAATTATTGGAATAGCAGTTAAATTTTTAAACTGCTCATATTTTCTAATATTTTTAAAAGCATCTATGCCATCCATCACTGGCATATTAATATCCATCAGTATCAAGTCAAATTTTTCACTCATAAATTTATTAACAGCCTCTTCTCCATTGGATACAATTGTGTAATCAATATTTAACTCATTCATTATGTATCCTATAAGTTCTTGATTTGTCAAATTATCCTCAGCTATTAAAATATTTCCATTTATATCTTTTATACTACTATCATTAAAATCATCAACAGATGAGTTTAATTTTTTAAAATGGTTTTCTTTTTTAAAATAAGACTCGTCACAAGTATCAAACTCTAAATCAAACCAAAATTTTGATCCTTTATTAGGTTGGCTATCTAAGTTAATATTGCCATTTAAAGACTTCACTATATATGAACAAATGCTTAGTCCTAAACCTGTACCTTCGTATTTTCTATTTGTATTTGAATCTGCTTGAACAAATGGTTCAAAAACTTTTTTTTGTGAATTTATATCTATCCCTATTCCATTATCTATGACTTCAAATCTTATTTGTATTTTACTATTGTTATTTTCAAGAATATGTATATTTAACTTTACCTCACCCTCTTTGTGGGTAAATTTTATACTATTTCCAAGAAGATTTGATAACACTTGCCTTAATCTTATGCCATCAGTTTGAATACAATGTGGAATCGCTGAATCAATATCGAAAATAAATCGTATATTTTTTTGTTTTGCTTTTTGTGAAAAAAGCTCTACCGTTTGCTGGGCAATAAAATGTATATTGGTATCTTCATTTGCTATATCAAAATTTCCATTCTCTATTTTTGATATGTCTAAAATATCATTTATAATCTCTAAAAGATTATTTGCACTTGTATTGATTATCTCAACTTGTTTTTTATTCTCCGATGAAAGAGTATTTGAATTATTTAAAACTTGTGAAAAGCCCATAATAGCATTTAGAGGTGTTCTTATTTCATGGCTAATATTAGCTAAAAAAGTTGATTTTACATTATTTGCTCGCTGTGCTTCTAACTTTGATTTTACGACATCAGTAACATCTAATCGAATTGCTAAAAACTCTTCAATCTCATTCTGTGAATTTAGTATTGGCACAATTGTAGAAGACACATAATAGATACTTCCATCTTTTGCTCGATTAGAGATTTGCCCTTTCCATATTTTTTTTGCTTTGATTGTTGCCCATAAATCAACAAAAACTTCATCTTTCATATTAGGGTCTCTTATTATATTGTGATTTGAACCTATTAACTCCTCTTCAGAAAATTGCGAAATATTAATAAATTCATCATTTACATAAGTTATCTTACCAGCACTGTTTGTTTTGGAAACGATTGCACTAGAGTCTACAGCTTTTTTGTATTCATTTAAAGTTTTTGTTCTTTCATTTATTTTTTCATCTAAAATTTCATTATGTACACTTAGTTTCTTTTTATTGAGATAAGATACAATGCTATAATGCAATCCTAAAATCAGTACTAAAACTAATAAGAAAACGAATAAAACAAATGTTTCTTCACTTGATAACATAATTCCTATATCAATAGGAAGTGTAACTTGTATTGCACCTCTAACATCACCTAAGGACCAATCATTTTTCGGAGTGTCCATTCTTGAGTTATGGCATTGTACACATGAACGATCAAGAAATACATCAGCAACAGTAACTTTTAAAAATTCTTGATTTTTTTCATGTACTATTTTGGTATGTACTTTATTTTTATTCTTTTCAACATACAATAAAGCCTCTTTTTGAGAATCATCTAAAATTCTATTAGCTCTATTTGGAAAAGGATAATTGCTAAACATTTTGATTGTGGTATCATTTTGAGGTAAAAGATCACTTAAATCATGCATTAAAGTTGCAGGTAATGGGATTGTCATAACTTTTGAGTGATAGTCAAAATTAACTTTTATATCTTCTGATTTATTTACTTTAGAGATCACATTTTGAGTATAATAACTACGAATCTTTTTCAATTTAGTTATGGAATCAATTGCTTCTTTTTCAAGTACAACTAGTTTATTTTGATATGATAAATCAGGGATAACTGAAAACATTAATACAAAAGCAATAATAGCAGAAATAATAATTGGACTAATAAAAGGATTTAAAAAAACACTTAAAATATTTTTTATTTTCATTTTAGCTTCTTTTATTATTTAAATGAATTAAAAATTGATGTAATATCATGAATATTTTCTTTAAAAAGGGCTACTAACTTTGGATCAAAATGTTTTCCTGATTCTTTATCCAAAAAATCTAAAGAATCTTTAAAACTCCAAGCTTTTTTATAAGGTCTATTTGAAGTTAAAGCATCAAATACATCTACTACAGCAACAATTCTTCCAAAAATATTGATTTGATCCCCTTTCATCTTATTCGGATAACCAGAACCATCCCATTTTTCATGATGAGTTTTTGCAATTATAGCACCTGTTTGTAAATATTTACTTTGAGAGTCTTTTAAAAGATTATACCCTATCATAGCGTGTGTTTTCATCACTTCATACTCTTCATCATCGAGTTTTCCTGGTTTTAACAATATCCTATCTTCAATACCTACTTTTCCTAAATCATGAAAAGGTGAAGCGTAATAAATCAAATCTTGATCTTTTTCATTAAGACCATATTTTGCAGCTAATAACTTTGAATAGTGAGCAACTCTCGCAACATGTGAAGCTGTTTCAGGATCTTTATATTCTGCTGTTTTTCCTAGAATTCTTAATGTCTCGTGTTCACTATCTATTAAACTTTGGGTTGCTTCTTGCACCTCTTTTTCAAGAAGTTTTGATCGATCTTGAAGTAATAAGGTATTTTGATAATTTGATAATAGATTTGTAACTCTTGCTTGCAATAGTATTGAATTGACAGGTTTCGTTAAAAAATCGTTCACTCCAGCTGTAAAAGCATTTTTGTGTATAGCTTCATCATCACCTGCTGCTGTTATCATAACTATAGGTACAATCTTATTATTATTTCTGAATTCTTTAACAAATTCTATCCCATTAAGGTTTGGCATCATATAATCAATAATGATCATATCAATATCATTTTTCAACACATACATCAAAGCTTCAAGTGGCTCTAAAAAACTCGTAACTGAAAGTTTCATATCTGTGCATATAGACTCAATAAGAAATAAATTATTTTCATTATCATCTATTGATACAATTTTCATATCATCAAAATTCATCATATACCTTTTATTATATTTTTTAAAATTATATTGTATAATTTAACAACTTAAATTGAAATTTCTATAGTTTTAAAGGATTCCATAATGAATTATCCAAAAAAAAAATTTATACTATTAAGTATACTACTTTCAAGCTCTTTTTTATTTGCTAAAGCGCAAGAAGAACTTCTTCTTTATATTGGAATCACTATGGTTAAACCAGTAGATGAACTTGCCAAGAATTTTGAAAAAAAACACAATTGCAAAATAAAGATTTTACAAGGCGGAAGTCAAGATCTTTATGAAAGTATAAAAATGAGTAAAGTTGGAGATATCTACTTGCCTGGGTCTATAGTTTATAGAAAAAAACACTTAGCAGAAGGTTTTTTGTTAGATGGTGCTTTTGTTGGATTTAATAGAATTGCACTTATTGTACCCAAAGGAAATCCTAAAAATATTCAACCTGACTTAAATGTTCTGACGAATCCAAATTATCGAGTTGTATTAGGGAATGAAAGTAGCGGTAGCGTGGGAAAAGCTACAAAAAAAGTTTTACAAAATTTTGGAAACTATAAGTCTGCTATGTTAAATACGCTCTATTTAGCATCAGACTCACGAAATATGACAAAAGCAATTACAGATGGAGAAGCAGATGTTATACTAAACTGGTATGCAACTACCTTTTGGGATGAAAACAAAGAAAAAGTAGAAGCATTACCTCTTTCAGAAAAATATGCTAAAAAATCTAAACTTGTTTTTAATCTTCTGAAAACCTCCAAAAATCAAACCTTAGCAAAAAAATTTATGAGTTATGCCACCTCAAAAGATGGACAACAAATATTCCAAAAATATGGTTTTTTAAATGCTGAAGATATCAAAAATTTCAATAAAGTGACTTTCTAATGTTAGGGAAAGATAGTGTTCTTAAGAGTTTATTAGCTCTTTTAGGTGTTTTTATTCTTGGATATAGTTCTATAATTGCTATTCATATAGTATTTAAAAATATTTCAGATGACTTAGGCTATGAAATAAAAAATGAAACTGCACGATACCAAATAGGTGAATATATTTTAAAAGAGATTAATGCTGTTGAAAGAAAGTATTATCAAATGGCTATGGCTTTTAATCAAAAAGCTACCATTCCTATTCAACATCAAATTAAACAAGAACTTAAGGATATAAATAAAGCAATCATCATTTTAGAAAATGGTGGCTTATTAGAAAAACATATCAAGCTGAATATTGTTGGAGTAAGTGAAACAGTTGAAAAAATAGAGTTTCAGCCTAACATCCAATCAAATTATACTTTTGAAGCTATAGATTTAAAACCAAAACTAGAAACTATAGAAAATAAACTTATTGAGATGCAAAGAATTATTCAAATCAAAAATGAAATTATGAATCACAAACACAATGATACTCATAACGACTACGAACAATATAAAGATATAGACAATAAAAGATTTGAAGTAGAGATGTTTTTTAAAACTATCCCACCTCTTTTTACAAGAATGAAAGAGAATGCAAGTAGACTTTTATATGAAAGTAAAATCAAACTTGTAAATTTAGAAAAAAATATTAAAAAAGAGAGAGAATACTACGATAAATTAGAACTTCTTGTTACATTATTTTTGATAATTTTTGTTTTTGCACTTGGGTACATCGTTATTAAACAAATTCTTAAAAAAAGTAATGAATTAAAAGATATCACAAAAAAAGCAGAACTTTCAGCAAAAGAAGCTTCAAATGCCAATGAGATAAAATCAAAATTTTTAGCTAATATGTCTCATGAGATTCGTACACCCCTAAATGCTATCATAGGATTTTCAGAAGTTTTACTCAATGCAGACTTAAAAAAAGAAAACAAGGAAAAAGCAAATATCATTTTAAAAAGTGCAAAAGCTTTGCTGAATATTATTAATGATATTTTAGATTTGTCTAAAGTAGAAAGTGGTAAATTAGATATTTTAATTGAAAATATGAATCTTAAAGAAACAGTGGAACAAATTGTAGAACTCTATGCAATAAGTGCAAATCAAAAAAACATACGATTCATCCTTAATCAAGAATCAAACCTCCCTCAATATATAAAATGTGATGAAACAAGATTAAAACAAGTTATCTCTAATATAATTAGTAATGCCATCAAATTTACTCCACCAAATGGTAAGGTTCAATTTGACATCAAACTTTTAGACTATACTGATAAAAAAGCTACTATACGATTTTCTGTAAAAGATACAGGGGTAGGAATAGCACTTCAAAATCAAAAACTAATATTTGAACCTTTTTCGCAAGCAGATAATAGTGTATCAAAGCAATATGGAGGTACAGGACTTGGGTTATCTATAAGTAATAAAATATTAAACTTATTGAATTCTCAAATACATATCATTAGTAAAGAAAATGAAGGTAGTAGATTTTATTTTGACCTTATGGTTGAGTCAAATGAAATTATCCAAAACAAAGAACAAGAATCATTACAACAAAGTACAAAATATACTTTTGCTATTTGTCAGACACACAATGACAATGAATATATTAGTCAGAATCTATTCAATATTCTCAATGAATATGGTGTAATTTATAAATCTTTTGATGATATTGTAGATGCTAGTAAAATAGATATTATTTTTTGTTTCAGTGATTCATTTCACTTTCTTGATACTATTAAAAGTATGCAAAACTCCTCAAATATCCCAGTAGTTTATGTAGGAGATACCTCTATTTTAGAAAATCATAAGAATTTCAAAGAAATTATTAACTTTTATATTGATATACCTTTATATGGGTCAAAAATATTTAATATTATTACTGAAGCTTGCCATAATGAAGAGCAAATTAAACAAGAAAAAATTCCTTCTAAAAAGAAATTTAATGCAAATGTTCTTGTAGCAGAAGATAATGCAAATAATCAAATATTGATTAAAATTCTTTTAAATCAAGTTGGAGTAGATGTTACAATTGCATCTGATGGTAAAGAGGCTTATGAGCTATATCAAAAAAATGATTTTGATCTAGTTTTTATGGATATTAATATGCCAGTTATGGATGGAATAACATCTATGAAAAATATTAAAGAATTTGATCAACTACAGAAAAAAAATAGCACACCAATAATTGCACTCACTGCAAATGCAGTTAAAGGGGATAAAGAAAAATATATCAGCTCAGGTATGAGTAATTACTTATCTAAACCAATAGATAATCAAGAACTTTTAAAAATTCTCAATACTTATTTAAACAGCGATACTAAACAAAAAAACTTAGAACAAAAAGAGGAACCACAAGAGGAAAAAATAGCCGAAAATTTAGGGGTTAGCACAGCGATTGCAACAATGTTAATCAATAAGTTTAAATTAGATATCAAAAATGATTTAGAAGAATTAAGCACTTATATAGAAAATAATGATAGAGACAATATCTCAAAAAAAGCACATTATATTAAAAACTCATGTTTAAATCTTTATTTAGATAAATCATGTAAATTACTACAAGATTTAGAAACAGGTAACCTATCACAAAAAGAAAATCAAACTAAAGTGGAAAACTTAAAAATATTATTGATAGAGGAATAGTAACTATGAAAAAAATATTTTTTATAGTTTTACTTATATCTACAGCAATTTATGCAGAGAATCTTAAAATAAATAAAGATGAAATTAAAAAATTGATAGGACAAATGATTATTGTTGGTTTTCCAAATGAAAGTGTAAACTCAAAGAGCAAAATCATTAGAGATATAAACAAATACAACTTAGCAGGAGTTATACTATTTGATAAATTTTATACAAATAGAACCAAGGTAAAAAATATTCGTTCACCAAAACAGTTACAACTACTAACTCAAAATTTACAGAATTTGTCAATGAAGAATATCATTATCTCTATAGATCAAGAAGGGGGAAAAGTACAACGACTTAAAAGTACTCAAGGTTTTCATTCAACACCGAGTGCAAAAAAGATTTCTCAAAAGACATTAGCTGTAGTTAAAAGTCATTATAAAACAATGGCTTCTATGTTATCAAAAAATGGGATAAATTGTAACTTTGCCCCTCTTGTAGATTTGAGTATAAATCAAGATAACTTTATTATCGAAGGACTTGAAAGATCATACGGCAACTCTTCTACTGAAGTTATCAGAAATGCTGAAATCTTTATAGATACATTAAAAAAACAAAATATTATTAGTGTACTCAAACATTTTCCTGGTCATGGTTCTTCGAAAAATGATTCACATAAAGGTTTTGTAGATATTTCTAATACATGGAGTCAGAAAGAACTTGAGCCTTATAAGTATTTTATCAAACATAACAAAGCTGATATGATAATGACAGCTCATGTTTTTAATAACCATCTTGATGCTAAATATCCAGCGACATTATCCTATAAAATCAATACACAACTTCTTCGTAATCAATTGGGATTTAAAGGTGTTATTATCAGTGATGATTTACAAATGAAAGCAATTTCAAAACATTATACTTTAGAGCAAACGGTTACTTTAGCTATAAATTCTGGAATAGATATTTTACTTTTTGGAAACCAATTGGATTATTATAATACTGATGAATTAATTGAGGTGATATTTAAAAATGTTCAAAATGGTTCAATTAAATTGGAGAGAATACAAGAAGCCAATCAGAGAATTAGTTTGTTACTCAACCAAAATCAATAAAATCAATTTTGATTGAGCTATTTATAGAAAAGATTAACTTTATATTTTTATAACATATCTTCCAACAGCTTTACCTGCTAACAATGCTTCATAAGCATCTGGTAAATCTTCCAATGAAATCTCATTTGTTAAAGCAGCTAAAGTATCTATTTTAAACTCATTTGCTAGTTTGTTCCAAACTGCTATTTTTTTCTCAATTTTACATTCAACAGAATCAATACCAATAAGTCTTACACCTCTTAATATAAAAGGGAACACATTTGTATTTAAAGCAAATGATGAAGTCAATCCACAACAAGTAGCTACTCCGTCATACTTAATAGCTTTTAACGCTTCTGCTAGTATATTTCCTCCAACAGTATCAACTACTCCTGCAAATCTCTCTTTCATCATCGGTTTTTTATTTTCGATATCAAAATCGTTTCGTAAAATAACCTCTTTTGCACCAAGCTCTTTTAAAAATGGTATTTTATCTTCTTTTCCACTAATAGCAACGACTTCAAATCCTAATTTACTTAAAATAGAAACAGTAATTGAACCTACTCCACCTGTTGCACCTGTAACTAAAATTTCGCCACTTTGTGGTGTAATACCATTATTTATTAATTCATTTACGCTTAATCCCGCTGTTAGACCTGCTGTTCCATAAGTCATAATCTCTTTATCTGTAATTTCTGATGGCTTTTGAACTACCCAAGTAGATGGAACTTTTACATACGATTGATGTCCCCCATCACTATTCATACCCATATCATATCCAGTTACAAGTACTTCATCACCTTTTTTAAAATCCTTACAATTGCTTTGTTCAACTATACCTGATACATCTATTCCTGTCACATGTGGAAAGTTTCTTGTAACCCCTGGATTACCAACTGAACTTAATGCATCTTTAAAGTTTAAACTAGAAAATGTTGATTTAATCAACACCTCATTTTCCTCTAAACTTGGAATACTTATCTCTTCTATCCCTGATGTGAATTTTCCATCTTCTGTTTTATTTACTACGAACGCTTTATTTGTCATTTTATAGCTCCTTAATTTTTTTATACAAGTATTTTAATGCATTATTGATATAATGTCAAGAACTAACAAAAAGTATAGGTACTTACTAAAAAGATACTACTAGGAGATTAAAATGGTAAAAGATGAACTAAAAGATAGAATAAAATGTAATATAGAAGTTGCTATGGAAGCAATAGATGGTAAATGGAAAATTCTCATCTTATGGTACTTAAGAGATGGAGAAAAAAGATTTAATGAATTACAAAAATCTATATATGGTATCACACAAAAAATGTTGATTCAAAAGTTACGAGAACTAGAAGTTGATGGGATAGTACATAGAGAGGTTTATCCAGTAGTTCCACCTAAAGTAGAATATTCTTTAACACAATATGGTGAAACATTAAAACCAATACTAAAACAGCTTTATTATTGGGGTGAAGAACATAATAAAAGAAATCTTAATAAGACATTTTAAATGTTATATAAAACAGGTAAAAGCCACGAAAAAGTAAGCCACATAATAAGAGTAAGAGGTATTCCAACTTTTAAAAAATCATTAAATGTATATCCCCCTGCACTCATTACTAAAAGATTTGTTTTGTAAGCCATAGGTGTAGCATAACTCATATTTGCTCCAAATAATACAGCAAGAACAAAAGGCTCAGCTGGTAAATTTAACTGTTGTGCTATACCAATTGCAATTGGTGTACCTATAACAGCAGCAGCATTATTTGAAACTATATTTGTCATAATTGCCATAAGAAGCATCAATCCACTTATCATCATAGTTGTAGAACTTCCATCCATCAAAGATACAAATATACCTGCTAAATACGCTGCTGCTCCTGTTTTCAGTAATGCCTGACCTAGAGCTAATGATGCTACAACTACTAATATAACTTGTACATTTAAAGCATTTGAAGCATCTTTCCAATTGAGACAATTCGTTAATAGCATCAATAATACCCCACAAGTAGCACTAATAGCAATAGGTAAAATACCCATTGCTGATACAACAACAATACCTAACATAATTAGAAAAGCAATAGGTGCTTTTTTTGAATGAATCACATCAGAAGTTGCGTCTAAAACAAGAACTTCTCTATTTTTTTTAAGTTCTTGAATATGTTCACCTTTTCCTTGTACCAATAAAACATCTCCAACTTTAAGCGTTACTTCAGAAATATCTTTTAAAATAGTTTTTACAACTCGGCCAGATTTATGTACAGCTAATCCCAAAAGATGATTTCTCTCTAAAAAGTGAGTTTTTTTAAGTTGGGTATTACTTAATCTTGATCCTTGTGAAATAATAATCTCTGCAATTTGTTGATCTTCATCAGCTTGTAAAGGATGTTCTTTATCAACTGCACCAAGAGTTGTATAAAGTGCCGCTCCTAAAATAGTTTCATAACTTTTTAGATTTTCAGGTGTATCTGCAACAACTAACATATCTTCAGCCTGAACTATCAAATTCTTTGTAGGAAAAATATACATATCACTACTACTTCTATAGAGTCGTGATATTTTCATAAGATTATCTGTTTTTTTCTGAATCTCTTCGATACTCATCCCCTCTGATATAGAATCTTTAACTATCATCAACTTTGCAGAAAAAATTCTATGTGAACTATCAGAAAATGGTGCAACTCTATTTGCAATAAAAAGTGGTACTATAAGCCATAAGTATAAAATAGCAATCACAGCAGCAATACTCACAGGAACAAAAAAATCAAACATCCCAAAGCTATCTAGACCCATATCAACAGCTACTGATACAACTAACAGATTTGTTGAAGTACCTATAGTGGTACTCATCCCCCCAATAAGTGTTGCAAATCCCATGGGCATCAGTACTTTTGATGGTAACATTTTTGCACGGATAGAAACTGTTGTTAAAATAGGTAAAAGTAAAATAACAATAGGTACATTATTTATAAATGCACTCAATATTGCTCCTAAAAGAAGAGTTATAAGAGATGTAAATTTTGGATAAGATAACCACATCCGGGAGAGTATTCTCCCTACTGGTTCTAAAGCACCTGTACGAACAAGTCCATGTCCAGCTATCATCAAAGCGCATACAGCAATAAGTGCCTCATGACCAAAACCGGAATAAAAATCCCCTGCTTCTAAAGATATATCATCATTGTTAAATGGGAAAAGTGCAAATCCAATTGTCAATGCAACTAAAATAACTAAACTAGATGTTTCAATTGGAATAGTATCTCTTGTAAATAAAAATAATGCAACTACTGTAAGAGACATAACAGCCACTGCGTGTGTATTTAAATCTACCAAAATATCCATACTTTTCCTTTCAACTATTACTTAAGTGGTAATTCTATAATAAATTTTGCACCTTCATTTGTATTGCTAACCTTAATAGTACCATTTAAACTTTCTGTTACAATCTTATAACTCATATGTAAACCCAAGCCTGTACCTTGTGTTTGGTGTTTTGTTGTAAAATAAGGCTCAAATACTTTTGTTATGATATCAGAAGGTATTCCTCCTGCATTATCTTCTATTGAGATAATAGCTGTATTTACAACTCTTTGCAAATTAATTTTTACTAAAGGGTTTTCTATTTTATTTTGAATGATCGCATCTTTTGCATTATTTAAAATATTTATAACTGCTTCAGAAAGCTCTCCAACAGCTAAATCCATCTCTATATTTTCTTCTTCGTGAAGATTTGTTTCAAGTGCAATATAATGGTTTTTAAAAGTAGCTTCAACTATATTGATAGCAATTTGTATTCTTTCATGTAACAATACTCGCTGGATCTCTTTATTTGATTTAATATAATCACTAAAAGTATTAATAGTAGTAGAAAGATACTGTGCATGTTCATTGATAGTATTAAGCGTTTTTTCTAATTTTTCATCACTAATTTCATGAAATTGTTTTTCAACTAATAAACCTGTTGAAGCAGTAGAGATAACACTAAGAGGTTGTCTCCATTGATGTGCTATATTTGCCAACATCTCACCCATGGAAGCTATTTTTGATTGATTTAACAATAATTGTTGTTGTTCTAATTGTTCTTTTGTTTTGTTTTTTAAACTTAATTGTGCTTTTTGTAACTCCAAAAGTGCGCTTTTTGTTTTATCTTTTTCTATTGTAATTTTTCTATTCCACCATAAAATCCAAATAATAATTAAAAAACCAAGCGCTACAATTTTCCATAGTAAATCATAATTTGTTTTCTCTATTGTTTGTAAAGAGAACCATTTTTGCTGTATATTTGTATGTTCTACTGGTTTAATTTTTTTAAAACCTTTTGTTAAAATAGAAGCTAATTCTGGCCATTTTTTTGGAGCTATGAAGCTATACTGAATATTTTCGTATGGAGTTGGTGCAGATATTTTGATATTGTCTAGTCCTCCAAATGTACTTAAATAATTTGCAACAGCAAGATTTCCAATATAAACTAAATCTTTATTTGTATTTACTAATCGTAAAGCCTCTTCGGTATCAGTAACATTATGAATATTTACAAACGGATAATCCTTTTTTAGCCATTTGTTTATAGCAAAACCTTTTTCTAACGCTACAGTTCTATTTGTAAGATCATTCATTGAGGTTAAATATTTTCCAGATTTATTAATAATGATCATAAGTGGATATGATAAAAATTCACCTCCGAAAGAAAAGTCATTTTCTATATCTTTATTTTTAACAGCATATAATAAACTATCAAATCTTTTTTGCGTTGTGCTGATAGTTTCATATGCACTATTTACATCAGAGTTGTCAAATATAAACTCAACATCAAGTCCCATATTTGTAGCACTCTTTTTAACATATTCAACTACAATTCCACTAGCTTTTCCATTATCATCAAATTCAAAAGGGGGTCTGTTTGTCCGTACTCGGAAACGAATTTTAGGGTGTTTTTTTAAAAAGAGTTTTTCCTTATTTGTTAAAGATAATGGGTCAATTTCTTTTTCAAAAGGTGTTCTAAACCAACTATTCAGAAGAGTATTTCGTTCTTCTCGTGAGATGCTTTCTAATCCTCTTTGCAAAATAGTATTTAAAATAGGTTTCTCTAAAATCGAAAAAAAATGTACAGAGATTGAACTAAGATCATTTTGACTAATAGATTTTAGTCCTAATACTAAGTTTTCTCTAATATAATTTTCAACAACAAGATGATAATCAATAATCGCATCAACTTTTTGAGTAGATAATAACCTCATTGATTCATCCAGATTTGCCGTTTCAATTATATTAATATTTGGGTATCGTTCTTTGATTTTATCAATTGTTGCATAACTTTTTACTATAGCTACTTTTCGGTTTTGTAAATCCTTAAACGATTTTATATGTTTTTTCTCTTTTTGAGTATATCCATATTCTCGAACTTTATAAAACTCTGTCGTAAAGTTTCCAAAATCTTCACGAGATTTTTTATAAAAAGTTGCTGGTAATATATCTATTTTTTTCTCTTTAAATTTTTGTAATAGGTCTGCCCAACTTCCTTCCACATATTTTACTTTTAAACCTGTATTTTTTAATACTATTTTAAATATATCTGCATACAGTCCCTCTATATCTTGAGTAACTTCATCAAAATATATATAAGGTTTAGTGTTCTCTATACCAACTATAACTTCATTTTTTTCTATCCATGCTCTCTCATCTTGAGAAAACTTAACTATATTATTATTGGTATAAGATGAACCCAAAATCCATTCATTTCGTAGTTCAGTCATTTTTGCATACGAGATAGAATCCAAGGCTTTATTTATAATTGAAGATAAAACTTTTTTCTTTTTTGCTATTCCAAAACGAAGATCTTCACTCTTTACTTCTGGGTGTTTAAAATATCCTGATAATTTGATATCTTGTAGCATTAAAGAATCTATTCTTAAAAGACTTAATGCATTACTTAAAACAACATCAACTTTATCATTTGTTAGGTATAAAAATCTTTCATCAGAAGAATCGATAAGTACAAGTTCGATCTCATCCATTTTTTGCAATACATTTAATAAATAAGAATCTTTTACGATACCTACTCGTTTCCCTTTTAAAGAATCTAAATCTAAATGATTTGATGAGCTTTTTTTGGTAAATATTCCAATAGGAATTTCATAGTATGGATTTGTATAGTTTGTAAATGATAGTCTGTCTTTACGATATGACAATTCACTGATCATATCAAGTTCGCCTATTTTAAACTTAGTATATACTTCAGGCCAAGTCCCACCAACTTTTCTAAACTGTATACCTGTTTTTTCTGAAATTATTTCAAGTAAATCTTGACTTAATCCAACTTTAACATTATTTTTTATGAAACTAAATGGACTATAACTATCAATTGAACCTATAGAAACAATAGGATTTGTTTTTAAATACTCTTTTTCTTCTTTTGTTAAGTTCAAGCTAGAAGCGTAAAAAAATTGAATCAACAACACACTTAACAATAAAATATATCTCAATGTAACACCTTATAAAATAATCTTATTTTACTACAATAAACTTGTATGAAAATTAGAAAGAAAATTATTTCCTTTACTTTTTTATTAAAAAATTCAGACTAAAACATATCTGACTCTAAGTTCATAGGGACTTTTTTATTATCATTTTATAAATTATATGATAATATATAATTATAAGAATTATGAAAGGTATCTATGGCGGAACATACAAATTGTGAAAATTTTAAAGAGATAATAAATAAGAAAGAGATCTCTATTTTAATAGTAGAAGATTCTTCCGCCATAAATAAAATACTTCAAAAGAAATTTAAAGAAGATGGATTTAAATATTTTACCACTACGACACTTCAAGAAGCAAAAGAGATACTACATAATGAAACAATTCATTATGTTATGCTAGATATAAATCTTCCAGATGGAAATGGCTATGAAATAATCAAAGAGCAAGAGATGACAAATACGAAAATCTTTGTTCTAACAACTGAAAATGACAGCCAATTTAGAGAGAGTACTTTTCAAAAAGGTGTAATTGATTTTATTTTAAAAGATAAAGATTTTTTTCATAAAATTCATGATTTGGATAAAACAATTATAAATTTAGAAAAAAATAAATTTAAAAATATTTTAGTTTTAGATGACTCTATTGTAATTCAAACACAAATTAAAGAACTTTTAGAAAATCGTAAATATGGAGTCTTTACAGCATCAACTCCAGATGAAGCACTCTCTATTGTATTAGATAATAATATCCACTTAATCCTTTTAGATTTAGAACTTAAAGAGAGTTCAGGTCTAGATTTTTTACAAAAAAATAAAAAACTCCTTATTGTAGAAAGAAAAATTCCAGTTATGATTCTATCAGGTAAAATTAGCCCAAGCGCTATGCGAGATGGATACAAAGCTGGGGCGGTAGACTTTTTATCAAAACCTTATATAATTGAAGAGCTAATACTCAAAGTTGATTTATGGATAGAATATAATCGTAGAGAATACGAACTTGAATGTAATCAAATGCTTTTATCTCAATATAAAGAAACTGTTGATAGAAGTTCTATAGTATCTAAAAGTAATAAAAAAGGTCAGATAACTTATATAAATGAAGCATTTATTCACATATCTGGTTACTCTCAAAGTGAATTATTGGGTCAAAATCACAATATTGTACGACATCCTGATATGCCAAAAGAGATATTTCAAGAGCTTTGGAACACAATAAGTATTCAAAAAAAACCGTGGACAGGTCAAGTTAAAAATAGAAAAAAAGATGGAACCTTTTATTGGGTTGATACAATTATAAATCCGATACTTGATTTAGATGGTAATATCATTGAATTTATTGCGATAAGAAAAGATATCACAGAACACAAACTCATTGAAGAGCATTTTAAAAATGAATTAAGTATCAAAGATATAAATTTTCAGCAAGTTTTAAAACTATCAAAACAATATGAATTGGCTATAAATGAAAGTAATATTCTTTCAAGAGCAAACTTACAAGGTACGATCACTTATGTAAATGAAAAATTTTGTGAAATTAGTGGATATACAAAAGAGGAAGCTATAGGGAGAAATCATAGCCTTCTAAGGCATCCTGATACCCCTGATTCTGTTTTCCAAGAGTTGTGGGACACTATAAAAATGGGAAACCCATGGAAAGGGATTATTAAAAACAAATCAAAAAACAATAGTTCATACTGGGTGGATACAACAATAGTACCAATAATAGATAATAACGACAAAATAACAGAATATATGGCTATAAGACATGACTTAACCAAGTTATTTGACTTGCACAAAGAGATAGAAGATACTCAAGCAGAGGTTATATATAAAATGGGTGAAATTGGTGAGACAAGATCCAAAGAAACAGGAAACCATGTCAAAAGAGTTGCAGAATATTCACGGCTACTAGCTTTACTATACGGATTGGATAAAAATGAAGCAAATACTCTTTTTACAGCAAGTCCTATGCATGATATTGGTAAAGTTGGAATATCAGACGATATCTTGAAAAAGCCAGGAAAACTTACTGATGAAGAGTTTGAGATTATGAAAACTCATTCAGAAATTGGATATAGCATACTAAAAGGGTCAAATAGAGAGGTCTTAAAAGCTGCTGCAATTGTATCGTATCAACATCATGAAAAGTGGAATGGTCAAGGATATCCTCAAGGATTAGAACAAGAAGAGATCCATATCTATGCAAGAATAACTGCTTTAGCAGATGTATTTGATGCATTAGGAAGTGAAAGATGTTATAAAAAAGCTTGGGGTGATGAAGAGATATTTCATCTTTTAAAAGAAGAAAGTGGTAAACATTTTGATCCTAAACTCATAGAGTTATTTTTCGATAACTTCGCTAGTTTTAATGAGATACGAAAAAAATATAAAGATGATTAATCTCTTTATATTTTGATCTCTTAATTAAAAACTAGCCCACTCATCATTATCGTTCTGAGAAGATTTTATTGTTTCTAATTTGGGTTTTGATGGAGAAGGAACTGACACATTTTCTTTATGAGGTGTATGTGTTTGTTTGGCTTCTTCTTGTGTCATTGTTTTAGCTTTTACAGTATTTTTACCTACAAACTCTTTTGCATCTGCATCACTTACAACTAGTTTTGCAATTTTATCCGTATCAACTGCCACATCATGAGTTTGTGAGGCAATCATTGCATTTTGTTGTGTTTGTTGATCTAATGAATTAACCGCATCATTGATTTGTTCGATACCTGTTAATTGTTCTTTTGATGCCATCTCTACATCTTTGATAAGTTCAATAGTTCGAGCAATATTTTCATTTAACACTGTATAACCATTAATCATTTTATCTGCTATCTTTTTACCACCATTAGCTTTTGTTGTTGCATTTTCTACTAATGATTTAATTTCATTTGCGGCTTCTGCAGATCTTGATGCAAGATTTCTAACCTCTTGTGCAACAACAGCAAACCCTTTTCCAGCTTCTCCAGCAGTTGCAGCTTCTACTGCTGCGTTTAAAGATAAAATATTTGTTTGGAATGCAATTTGGTCAATAACAGATATTGCTTCATTTATCGCATTTACCTCTTTATCAATCTCATTCATAGCATCAGTAGTTTGATTTGCTAAAGATTCCCCTTGTGAAGCAGAATCTGTTATATTTGAAGCAAAATTAGACATTTTGATTACATTTTCAGTATTGTGCGAAATATTACTTGTGATCTCCTCTAAAGCTGCCGCTGTTTCTTCTAATGCAGCTGCTGCTTCATTTGAGTTTTGATTCAATATATCCACATTTTTTAATAATACATCGGAACTATTATCAAGTGTCATACCATTTGTTTTATTTTCTACCAACATTTCCGTAATGGCATCACCCAAAGTATTTACACCTGTTGCAAGTTTTAAAAGATGCTCTTTGATACCTGTTGTTTTTACTTTATTCATATAGTTACTATGTGAATATTGTTCTAACACATCCAAAACATTATCTATATTTATCTCAATATTTACTGCCATTTGATTTAAAAGCTTAGTTAACTCTTGTAAAGCGGGATTAGAACTATGAGTATCCACTCTTCTACATAAATCACCTTGTTCAAATTCACTTAATACAGCAATTGTTTCATCTATAACTTGTCTATCTTCATCGATACTTTTTTGTGTTTTTGAAATATTTTCATTTACTACTTTTGCCATTTGACCAAATTCATCAGCAGAAGAGTCATCAAGTCTATCAACTTGTGTTGCTTCTCTATTAAGATACTGAAAAAACTGAGTCAGTCCTGTATTAAAATTTTGCAAAGAGGAAACAATAATAGAAGAGATTATAAGTGATATAAGAACAAATACAATAACAGCAATAATAGCAAGAATCAATAGAATCTGACTTAATTCTGCTTGTGCTTCATCTTTAAGTTCAATTGCACTTCTATTTATAGAATGTATCTCTTTTTCTAAGAGTTTTCCAGTTTTTACTAACGATGCAGTAAGTGATTTTGATTTGTACTCATCACTAACTGAATCATCAATATTCAAGTTTGCTAGTTTTGTAAAAGTAGATAAATATTCGTTTGTATGTGATATGATTACATCACATCTTTCTCTATTTTCTTCGACACCTAATTTTGGTTTTAATTCAGATACTTTAGCTCTTAAAACTTCAAAATCACTTTTTACTTTATTTGCAGTATTTTCATTTGCAGCTCTTAAAAACTGATATGCAGAAATTCTACCTTTGAGTAAATCTTGTACAAAAACATCTGTTTGAGAAGCTATTGAAACTCTCGTATTTACTAAATTATTGTAATGATTAAACACCACCCCTAATATAACCATTACAATAACTATTAATATGGGAAAACTTAATAGTTTATTTTTTGTTGATAAGTTTTTAAACATTTATCATCTCCTTTTATATAAAAATATTTAATTTCTTTATTCTAGCATAAGATTATTTCTTAAAAGTTTCCTTTTAGTTTATATCCAACATTATATATAGAATCAAATATATTACAATCTAATTTCACTTTTAATTTTGAAAAAATGATTCGTAGTTTATTTGGATTGTAATCATTTTGTTCATTTTCCCAAACATTATTTAAAATATCATCATTTGAAAATATCATCTTTGGATTTTCACAAAAAAGATTGAGCAATAATCTCTCTTTTTTTGTAAGTTTTATAGAATCATTTTTATTAGAAATAAGCTCTTGATTCTTTTTATTCCACTTAAATCCACCACTTAGATAAAGTATATTTTCTTTTTTCTTTTTTTTAGCTAGTTTTTCTATTGTGGCTGTAAGAATATCCTCAAACTCAAAAGTTCTAATTGGTTTGATCAAATATTTTGTAAGCTTTAACTCTATTGCATCTAGAAGTTTTTCTTTATCTGAATGTGCTGTTAGCATTATCAAAATAACTTCTTCGTTTTCTTGTCTAATTCTCTTTGCAACTTCTAGTCCATTGATTTTGGGAATATTGATATCTAAAATAATTATATCAGGATTGTGACTTTTATAACAAAACAAAGCTTCTTCACCATCTTTTGCTGAATAGACATCATGAAAAAACAATTGAAAAAACGGTATATACTGTTCCCTTAAGAAAGGGTCATCTTCAATATATAAAAGAGAAAATTTATTTGAAATCATAACGGTTCATCTTTAAAGTAAATTTTGCACCATTTTTTATATTTTCTACAAAAATATTGGCATCAAAATGTTTTTCGATAATAGATTTTGCGATATACAAACCAAGTCCAGAAGCTACTTCTTTCTTTTTTGTGGAAAAATACAAATCAAATATTTGTTCAATGTATGATTCATCTATTCCACCTGCATTGTCTGATACTTCTATATAAATAAAATCATTTGTATCATAAGAATTTATAGTTATTATAGGTTCTTGAATATTTCTAATAGTAAAACTATCTAAAGCATTTGTCATGAGTGAAAGTACGATTTGTTGAAACAATGTTATATAGCCTTTAACATAATATTTACTAGAAGAGTTTAACTCCACTTTTACATGATGTAAAGATGGTTTAGCAATACAAATACAATGCTGAATCGCTTCATCTACTAAAAACTCTTTTTCTTTACTTTCTTGTATAAAGAAATTACTAAAATCATCAATTGTTTGAGATAAATATTGCGTAATATTTTCAATATCATTAATAGTTTGCTTTACTATTTTTTCATTTAATGTCCCTTTTTTTTCTTCTAAATACAAGTGCAGTGCAATAGAATTAATTTGAGATAACGGTTGTCTCCATTGATGTGAAATCATGTTTAATAATTCACCTATAACAGTCATTTTAGATTGTTGGTATATGATCTCATTTTTTTGTCTATTTTCATTTTCAGTTTTTTCAATTGTTATTTTATAATTTCTAAAAATTTTTTTGATTTTTTTTGATAGAAAAATAAGTATAATAATTAAAACCAATGTGATACTTACTGTTATGATAATCATCTCTAAAAGATGTTTTTGTTGTGTCTTATGAAGTTGTGCTATTTTATTGTTTATTTCAGTTTCTATATAACTAGGATGAAAGCCGTAGCCAATAGCCCAATCCCATTTCTCAAAATATTTTATATATGATATTTTTTCACTTATGATGTTATTTTTACCTGATATACCCATATATGATATATATCCTCCATCATTTTTGGCTTTATGTCTAATCTTATCTATGACATTTGATCCATTTGAATCTGTAAAGATATATTTATTTTCTTCAAGTATACATTTTTTTAAATTGATCAAAAAATCACCCTCTTTGTCAATAATAAAAATATATCCATCATGATCATATTTTATTGCTTTGATAAGGGATAAAGTATATTTTTTAATCTCATCACTAGAAAAGTTATTAAACTTTTTATGATAATTATATTGTGATTGAATAATATTATGAATTTTGATAGCTTCTTTTTTAATCACTTTTTTATTTAAATCGATATAACTTTTTTTAATATCCAGTGCTTCTTTTTCTACTTGTTCATTATGATAATTTATAATAATTAAGATTATGATTAATGAAAATAAAATAAATATGATTACAGGAACTAAACTAATATTCCGTAGAAGTGCCGATTCATTGTTTTTTTGCATATAAAGAGTATATCACTAATTCGATAAATAGATGTTTACAAAATCCTACATTCAAGTCATAAGTGCAACAAGAACTATAATTTAAATTAAAAAAATAATTTTGTATATAAAATGTATTAAAAGTTAAAAAATCTAATTTTAAAAATTCTTGCTGAAATAGTGATTATAAGTTCTTTTGATTGTTTTAAATGGAGGAGCCACTCGGAGTCGAACCGAGGATCAAGGATTTGCAATCCAATGCATTAGCCACTTTGCTATGGCTCCATTTTTGAAGTGCAGAATTATAGGGAAGTTAACCTTAAAATTTAATTATGAAAACATTCAGCAAAATTAATAGTTGATTTTGTTATCCTATCATATTAAATAATAGAAGGTAAAAATAAACTATGAAAAATTTTACAAACGATATACAAAAAATTTATGATTTTATCAGTGAACAAAAAAGTGACATCAACAAACTATATGAATACTTAGAGCAAAACCAAGATGATAAACTCACTATCATAGAAGAGTTTGCAAGTGCACTAAAAGTTGAACTATCAGATGATATGAAACTTGCACTTATCACTAGGCTTGTAAATTTAAGAGATGATAGTTTAGTTCAAGTACTTAAACAATTAGACTATGATGAAAATCAAATTATCGAACTTCAAGAGCAAGCATATCAGTTCGCTAAAGATTTCTGGCTAGATATCCATGAAAAAAGAGTAGAGTTTATAGTTTCTAATAATCTTTTAACACCATTTTATCAAGAGATATTTAAAGGTGTATACAAAGTAGGTGTACAAATGTCAAAATGGCAAACATCTTGGACAAAAATGATTATCAACGGTGTAAATAAAGATTTATTAGAAAAATTTGATAACGACAACGAAAAAGTGATGGAGTTTTTAGATGCCAATAATCTTTTTGATTTAGGTCATGAGGGGTTGATTGCTGATAGAAGTTACTCTGTTCTAACAAAAGAAAACGGTGAGTATAAAAGTAGTGCTTACTTAACAGCTTTTAAACAAGAAGTAACAGATGTAGTTGATGCACTAGAAGAGTTTGTTGAAAATCTTCTCGAACATGAAGATAACATCTATAATCAAAAATGGGAATACTATCACTACTTACTTTCTATTATCGCAGCTTTTTCAGAAACAGATACAAATAAGTTAGTTTCAAAATGGGCAGAAGTAGATAAAACTTGGATGAAAATATCTACACCTATTCAAATAGGACATCCACTAGAGTACTATGAAGATCATTTTAGAAAAGCTGTAGCTTTAGAGTGGGACATCAGACTTACAAATCCACAAATCCAAAACAACAATGAAAGAGTATCAAAAATAAAAATCATGTTTAGAGATATTTTTAAAAATATCAATCAAGAACAACATCAAAAAATTTACGATTTTTCACTTAAAAGTTTAGATAAAGTGCAGTTATATTTAGGTCGCCCTGCTCTATTTTTTGGAGCAGAGTTCAATGGACTATTTTCAGCACAAGTTGTTCCAAATGACGAGATAGTTTCAAAAGAGTTTGGTAAAAAAATATTTGCTTTTAGTGATGAGATACTTCAAGCCCAAAAAGCAAAACCATTTTTACGCCTTTCAAAAGAGATTTTTGGGCAAGAGTTTTTGAGTAAAGAGAGAGCCTTTTTATTTGATGAAAACAACACTGCAAAATGGCACCAAGTATACGATATCACAACTATTGGTCATGAATTTGGTCATATTTTATGGTGTGATGATGAAACAGAAACAGTGATGAATAAAACTGCAAACTTCAAAAACATAGAAGAATTCAAAGCTACAACTGGTGGACTTGTATCATTTTTTACAGACCCTAGTGCTACTGAAAAAGAGCTAGAAGAGTTTGTGATTTCTGATACTATTAAAAGAGCAGTTGGGCTTATAGGTTGGATGGAAGTTGATGAAGTACAACCATATTATTGTGAAGGGATGATACATCTTTTCGGACTCTTTGAAACACAAGTTTTATCATGGGATATTGAGCTTAAAAAACTGAGTATAAATACGAGTGACACTACAATCGAGGCTTTGAAACAATGGTATGTAAAAACATATACTAAACTAGCAGTGCATTATCTAGAAAAAAAAGATGCATCTGATTTTTTAAGTGATTATGCTGTTAAAAAGAATAATAAATTTACATCTACAGATAATACTATTGATAATTTTATCCAGTACTATTTTAAAAGATATCAAGAGATAGGACAAGAGTTAGATACAAGTGACAAAAAAGAAAACTATATAAATGGATAAAAAAGGCTTTAGTTTAATAGAGATTATTTTTGTTATACTTATTATAGCTGTTGTAATCACAACAGCTGTTTCAAAATTTGGTGTAGCATTTGAGAAAACAAATATGACAAAGATAAAAGCAGATATTTTACAAATAAGAGCTGGGATCAATTCATATACAAATAAAATGATACTCAAAAGCCAAAATGAAACTTTAGATTCTCTTGATGATAACAATGAAAAGCTTTTCAATATTGTCTTAAATTCTCCTATCATCGCTTCATCTGAAAATACAATAGGTAACTGGAGTAAAATCTCTACAAATCAATATCAAGTTTATCTAAATACTGAAAATGCAGTTCAATTTCAGTACAACAATATTAAAAAAACTTTTGACTGCGATATAACAAACACATTGTGTAAAGAACTCAATCTCTAATGAACTTTTACGAAGTTGCACTTTTAAATACCCCTTTGGAAAATTTGACTTATCAAAGTGAAACAACTATAGATATAGGAACTTTAGTAGAGGTATCACTACAGCAACGGAAAAAACCACTAAAAGCTGTGATCATTAAAAAAGTAGAAAAACCTACTTTTAAATGTATCAATATCCAAAAAAGTACCGAAATGTTTTATGATGATAAAATGCTAGAAACAGCAAATTTCATATCAAAATATTATGTATGTAGTTTAGGTGAGGCATTAAGTGTTTATACCCCATTTTATAATGTGGTGAAAAATGATACAAAATCTGAAATGAGTTGTGATATTGAACTCTCACAAAATCAACAAAAAGCATATAACTTTTTACAAAAAAATCAAACAAGCTTACTTTTTGCAAATACAGGAAGTGGTAAAACAGAGATATATATCAAAACAATTGAAAATATATTATACCAAGATAAACAAGCACTTTTACTCCTGCCAGAGATTTCATTAAGTCCACAAATGGAACAACGACTCACAAAAGTTTTTGGTGAGAAAATAGCAATTTGGCATTCTAAAATTCAGAAGAAAAAGAAAGAGTTTATTATAGAAAACCTTTTAAATGGTACAATAAAAATTATTGCAGGTGCTAGATCTGCATTGTTTTTACCTTATGAAAAATTAGGACTGATCATTGTTGATGAAGAACATGACGAATCATACAAAGCGGACAATAAACCAAGAGTTCATGTCAAAGACTTAGCTATTTTTTTAGGTAAAAAACATGATATTCAAGTTGTTTTAGGAAGTGCAACACCTAGCTTAAGTAGCTTTTATAAGATCCCTTATTTTAGACTCAAAGAGACTTTTTTTAAATCGGAAAAAAAAATTAGCTTTTTAAATTCAACTCTTGCATTAGATAATACTATTTTAGAAAAAATAAAAAATACAATTGAACAAAACAAACAAGTGATAGTGTTTTTGCCAACTCGTGCGAATTTTAAATACCAGATATGTAAAGAGTGTGGTACCGCTGTTGAGTGTCCATTTTGTTCTGTAAGTCTGAGTTTACATAAAAATAATAATGCTTTAGAATGTCACTACTGTAACTACACCCAAGCCATACCTAAAAACTGTCCATCTTGCACAACTGGTGAAATTGAGAGTTTTCGTTTGGGAACAGCTGAAGTGTATGAACAACTACAAAATATATTTCCGAATAAAGTTGTTGAAAAATTCGATCGAGATAGTATCAAGACAAATACTGCACTTAAAAAAACACTCAAAAACTTCAATGAAAATAAGATAGATATTTTGGTTGGTACACAGATGTTATCAAAAGGACATGACTATCACAATGTAACATTAGCTGTAGTTTTAGGTATAGATTCTATTTTAAATATGACTAGTTATAAAGTTCGTGAAAAAGCACTCTCTTTACTTATTCAAATAGCGGGAAGAAGTGGAAGGAAAGGGTTTGGAGAGGTTCTTGTACAAACTAAAAATGAAGACTTTTTTCATAACTATTTAGAAGTTGCCGATTATGAAGATTTCTTAAAAGATGAATTAAAACAAAGAGTTGATTTATATCCCCCTTTTTTTCGTATGGCTAGAATTATTTTTAGTCACCAAAATGCTTCCATTGCAAAAAAAGAACTAGAGAAGTGTCTTTACTTATTTAAAAACCTACAAGGGGTTGATTTGATAGGTTTTGGAGAGAGTAATATTTTTAAAATATCAAATAGTTATAGATACGAGATGCTTTTACGATCAAGTGATATCAAGAAAATTTTAAGTGCTTTACATAGTATCAAAACCCCTATTGCATCTATTGATATGGATACTTTATACTAAATCTCTTTTTTTTACAGAAAACTAAGTGTAAATTCAATAGAATCTATCTATGAAAACATTTACACATGAATACAGTTCAAAAGAGCTTTTAGAAACTTTTATAAAAGATAATTACATTACTAATTACAATAGCGATTTATTAGTTCAAATTTTTACAAGTGTAAATAATAAAGAATATATACTTTACTTACGAGATGAATTATTATCAATACTTCCAAATGCAAAAATCATTGGAACAACAACAAATGGAGAGATTTCTATGAATGGTTCATTAACCCATTCAACAGTTATATCTATTTCTGTGTTTGAGCAAACAAAAATTGTTACAACACTTGTTTCTACTAAAACAAATAGTTTTGATAATGGAAAAGAGCTTATAGAAACTCTCGATCAACAGAAAAGTTTAAAACTGCTAGTTACTTTTACAGATGGATTAAATACAAATGGGGAAGAATACTTAAAGGGCATTGCCTCAGTAAACAATAAAATAGTTGTTTCAGGTGGGATGGCTGGTGACTACTCAAAATTTGAAAACACTTTAGTGTTTAATGAAACACAAATTACCAACAATGGCGCTGTTGCAGCTGCTTTTTATAATGAAAACTTAAATATACATACAGAATACAGTTTCAATTGGGAAACTGTAGGGAAAAAACATCGAATAGACAAATCAATAAAAAATAGAGTATACCAAATCTCAGGAAAAACGGCTGTTGATTTTTATAAACATTATTTAGGGGAAGATATTGATAAACTGTTGCCTGCTATTGGAGTAGAATTTCCTCTTGTAAGCAATATTGATGGAGTGAATATTGCTCGAGCAGCTTTGATAAAACACGATGATGGAAGTTTAAGTTTTGCAGGAAATGTTCAAGAGGGAAGCGAAGTTCAACTAGGACATGGAGATGTTCAACTTATCATCAAAAAAGGTTTAGATAATATAAAAAATATCATCAAGTCCCCAATAGAATCAATTTTTATCTATTCTTGTATGGCACGAAAAGGACTACTAAAAGAGGATATAAATTTTGAAATATTACCACTTAAAGAGATTGCTCCTATAAGTGGTTTTTTTGCATATGGTGAATTTTTTAATAATCTTGATAAAGATGAAGATCAAGCAAAACTTCTCAATCAGTCTATGACAATCTTAGCGATCTCAGAAAATACAAAAAAAATAGAAAAAATAACACCAAATATATTTAACCGAAATGACTCTAATGATTTAGCGCTACATAGAACACAAGCATTATCAACACTAATAAAAAGAACAACTAAAGAACTCGAAGATTTAAATGACAATCTTCATTTAAGAGTCAAAAAAGAGATTACTCTAAATGAAGAAAAAGATAATATGCTAAATCTTTTGCATACGCAAGCACAACTAGGAAGTATTTTGGAGATGATTTTACATCAGTGGAGACAGCCAATAAGTGCTATTACTTCAACACTTTCATCCGTTCAAGTATACAAAGAAGCTGGAATTTTAACAGATGAACTTTTAGATGAAAATATTGAAAATATTTTATCTTATACCGATCATATAAACACTACCATTGAAGACTTTAGAGATCTTTTTAAATCAAATGATAAACATAAAGATATAACGATTGATGACCTAATCAATAAATCATTAACAGTCATAAAACCTATCATTAAAGAAAATCAAGTTACAGTTAATGTTGATATTGATGAAAATCAAGCGATCTCTATCCCTGTGAGTTTAATGATGCAAGTTATTTTAAATATTCTCAAAAATGCTTTAGATGTTTTAGAATATAAAAATATCCAAAATCCAACAATTACAATAAAAGCATGTCAAATAAAAACAAATCATATTATTACAATTACAGATAATGGAGGGGGAATTCCTCAAGAAATTCTACCAAAAATATTTGATAAAAACTTTACAACCAAACAAAAAAAAGATGGTACAGGCATTGGACTTCATATGTCAAGAAGTATTATGGAAACAAAAGTTTTTGGAAAACTTGATGTTCAAAATATTGACAATGATAAAGTAACATTTACCATAACTATTCCGAACTAAGCCTTTAAACTATAAAGTCTATCTTTTATAGACTTTGTAATATTTATTTTTCATTTTATTTGTATTTAAACCTTCGTATGCTTTTTTGTACATACTATTTTTTATTGCAACATAAGAGCAAGTTGGAAGAATATTAATCTTTCCTATATCATTTTTATCTAGCCCAATTCCAGCTGTTAGTGCTCCTAAGATATCTCCAGCTCTTAGCTTATGTCTTTTTCCACCATTTATATATAAAGTTGAGAACTCATAGCCTAATCTTACATCTTCATTATTTTGAATCTGGGAGATATTTAAAAGTTCATACTCTTTATCAAAAAAATCTTTTAAATCTTCAAAATGGTTCTTATCATCTATAAAACTTACAGCAAGACCATTTTTTCCAGCTCGTGCTGTTCGCCCTATTCTATGTGTATATACTTCAAAATCAAATGGTAAATCATAGTTGATAACCAAATCTACATCTTCAATATCTAGCCCTCTTGAAGCAACATCTGTAGCAATAAGTACAGGATAACTTTTATTTGAAAATAAAATCAGAGTTTCATCTCTATCTTTTTGATCTAAGTCACTATGTAAAACTAAAGGTTCTATATCAAAAGCATCTAAAGAATCTGCTAGTTCGTCACATTGCACTTTTGTATTACAAAATATAATAACACTTTTATGTGTCTCTTGAAACACTTTTAACACTAAGCTTGTTTTTTGATGTGGTTCAACTTCATAAAATTTTTGTGTTATGATATCTTCATTGTGTGTTGATTCAACTTCTACAGTCATAGGATCTTGTAAAATTGTACGAGAGAGAGTTTCTATAGTTGATGGGTAAGTAGCTGAAAAAAGCATAGTTTGTCGTTTTTTTGGAAGATACTCTATGATTTCATGTATATCTTCACTAAATCCCATATCTAGCATTCTATCAGCTTCATCTAAAACTAAAGTATTGATTTCATTTGCTGAAAAGTTTTCTTCTTTAAGATGTTTTAAAATCCTCCCAGGAGTTCCTACTAAAATATGTGCTTGATGCGAAAGTGAATGCACTTGTGGTTTATGAGGTACTCCTCCTGTTAAGGTCAATATTTTTATATTGTGTTCAAATCGTGCTAGATCTTTAAGTGTTTTTGCTACTTGACCTGCTAGTTCTCTTGTAGGACACAATATCAAAGATTGTATTCTAAATTGGGCAGTATTTAAATTATTTAAAACTCCAAGTCCAAAAGAAACTGTTTTTCCACTTCCTGTTTTTGCTTTAGCTATTACATCTTTATGTTCTAAAATATAAGGAAGACTTTTTTCTTGAATAGGTGTCATTTCATGAAAACCCAACGAGCTAAGATTTTGTATATTTTTTTCTGAAAGTTTCAGTGTGTTAAATTTATTTTTATTCATAGTTCATTATATCTAAAGAATTATTAAATTTTATATGAGAATAATTAAAGAAATATAATGTATAATAATCCAATTTCAAAATAAGGTTTCGTATGAAAAAACTCTCAATTATAAGTAACCAAATAAAAAACAATACCTTTTCATATACAGGAAAAGGTTCATTTGAAGCAACAGTAAATAAAAACAAAGAGCTTATTTTAGGTTGGCTAGAAGATCTCATTCCATTACAAACACAAATAGATCTATTAAAAGAACTAGAAGATTTAGAGTTTCAAAAAAGAAACTATACAAGAATACTCACAAAAGTTTTTCCTGATGAATACAAAGAATTTGTATCGTTAAATATACTTGTAAGAGATGCAAATATATTAGCCCAATACTATAATGAAGAGTACAATATAACAATTTTGTATGACAATTTATTAAAAGACAAATATCTCAAATACCCTGGAAAATACGAAAAATATGTCGAGTTTAATATTTTTCAAAAATTTGTTATGATGTATAGAGATGAATTGATTTCAAGTTTAAATGGGGATAAACAATCTACTATTTCAAAAAAACAAGAACCTTCAACAAAAGATACAGATATATCAGAGGATGAGACTTTAAAAACTATAGAGGAAGAGGTTTATCAAGAACCTAAAATAACGGCAGAAAAAACTGAAGAGGAATCTATAACTGAAGAGAATGAAAAAAAAGCAACAAAAGACAAAGATACAAATTGGACACAACTATTACTAGGAAAGTTAAGATAATGAAGAATTTTACAATATATGGAAACCCAGTTATCCACTCAAAATCACCTCAAATGCACAATGCAGGTTTTAGACAAATCCATTTTAATGGAAACTACGATAAAACACTCATTGAAGATGGAAAAGATTTAAAAAATCATTTTTTAAATGAACATATTTCGGGAGCAAATATTACAGTTCCTCATAAAGAGATAGCTTTTAAAGAAGCCGATAAAGTAAAAGGGATAGCTAAAAAAATCGGTGCTGTGAATACTTACATAAACAAAGATGGAAAAGTTTTTGCATACAACACTGATGCGCCCGGATTCCTCAAAGCAATAGAAGAGTTTGAAGGTATCAAAAACGCTATAATAATTGGTGCTGGTGGTACTGCAAAAGCTATTGCCGTTGCTTTAACACAAGCTGATATTGAAGTTACTGTTTTAAACAGAAGTAAAAATAAACTTGAATTTTTCAAAAACTTAGACTGTACAGTTTATAGCTGGGATGATTTTATTTGTGAAGATTATGATTTAGTTATCAACTCAACAAGCGCAGGACTAAAAGATGATGAATACCCTACTTCACTTGAGATGCTTGAAGATATACTCAATGTTTCGAACTATGCCATAGACTGTATCTATGGTAAAATGACACCATTTTTACAAAAAGCAAAAGAAAATGGTCTAACATTTAAAGATGGTGAGGATATGTTACTCTATCAGGGTGTATTGGCATTTGAACTGTTTACAGGCGTTGAAGCTGATAAAGAGTTGGTTGAAGCTATGAGACAAGGGCTGAAAGAAAGTTAAATACTTTGATATGATATAATAAAAAATTAAAAAAGGTAGATTTTCAATTTTTAAATAAAGATTGGATGTATTTAAAAATTTAATCTCTAAAATAGGTACGCCAAAAAATACCAATATAAAATGATAAATATTCATTGAAAATATTAAAAACACAAAAAACTCATCTAACAACATATTTTTTATATCAATTATCTCTAAATTTATCTATAATATATTTTTAAAAGGATAAATTATGAAAATAGCATTAATGATTTTATTGATGATCAACATAGTATTTGGAGAAAAAATGATGAATATATATGATATAAAAGTGACAGACATAGATGGAAAAGAATTGACTTTAGAAAAGTACAAAAACAAAGTTATGCTTATAGTAAATGTTGCTAGTAAGTGTGGATTTACAGGTCAATATGAAGGGCTAGAAAAACTTCATGAAACTTATGAAAACAAAGGCTTAGCAGTTTTAGGTTTTCCGTGTAATCAGTTTTTATCACAAGAACCAGGAACAGAAGAAGACATCAAAGAATTTTGTAGCCTAACTTATGGTGTAAAGTTTGATATGTTTAGTAAAATAGATGTCAATGGTAACAATACACATGAACTTTATAAATACCTAAAAACTAATTCAAATGGAATTTTAGGAACAGATATGATCAAATGGAATTTTACAAAATTTCTAGTAAATAAAGAGGGAAAAGTTGTTCAAAGATACGCACCATCCACTACACCAAAACAGATAGAATCAGATATCATCAAGCTTTTAGATTAGACTCAACAGTATCATGAAAAAAGTATTTCTCTTTTATGATGGAGATTGCCCATTTTGTAATCGGTATTCTAAATTTAGACAACTTCAAGAGTGTATAAATTTAGAGTTACATGATGCTAGAGAAAATCTTTTGTGGAAAAAATATGATTCAAATTTGAACCTAGATGATGGTGTAATTTTAATCATTGAAGATGACTCTAAAGTTTTACAAGGCATTGAAGCTATCAGATACCTTGATACAGTTTGTAGTTTTAAAGGTTTTTTTTTCAAAATCCAAAAATATGTTTTTCATAATAGTTTTTTAGCAAAAATAGTATATGGCATCTTCAAAACTGCCCGTAAAATAGCTCTTTATTTCACAAAAAATAAAAGGAACTTCAGATGAAAATCGCAATCATAGGAGCAGGACTAGCAGGAACACATCTCTACAGTTTACTCAAAAAACAAAAACACACAGTCACCATCTTTGAGAAATCAAGAGGTGCAGGTGGAAGATGTAGCACACGATATGTAGATAACTTTAAACTAGATCACGGTACACCTTTTTTCAAAACAAATGATAAACAGTTTGAAAAATTTTGTGAGTTAAAAGTAGATGAAAATATTTTGAATAAAAAAGAGAACACCTACTATCCAACAAATGGCATCAACAAACTTTGTTCTTCTTCTTTGGAGAGTGATGATTTTATGAAAAATACTAAAATAGTTTCGTGTAAATATGAAAATAACCTTTGGAACTTGAAAGATCAAAATGGGGTCAACTATGAAAACTTCGAAAAGCTTATCATCACTATTCCAGCTTCTCAAATTTTGGAACTGGAGTTAAATATAGAGCAAAAGACAAAAGAGCAACTCTCAAAGGTAACTTATGATTCAATAGCAACTTTGATGATATATAGCAACACAAAAGAACAAATCGATGAATCGAAACTAATGGAAAGTGGTATATTCAAAAAGATTATCAACAACTCTTCAAAATATGATTATGATGATTTTTCTAGCTACATTTTACATCTTCAACCAACTCTTACAAATGAGCAAAAATTTGCAAATAAAGAGCAAGTGGAGCGATTTATTTTAGAAAAAGCATATCAAATATCAGGAGTAAACCTAAAAAAAAATTTCAATACTGTACCCCACTTTTGGAAATATGGTTTTGTCTCAAGTTTTTTAGAAGTTCCGTATATTTATGATAAAAAAAACTCTTTAGGTTTTTGTGGGGATTATTTCATGGGTGAAGATTTACAGAGTGCTTTTAAAAGTTCACAAAAATTATTTGAAGAAAAATTACAATATGCAATAAATCTGACTATTAAAAATAAAATAAGTTAAAATCAGATTATGAGAAAAGATATATATGATAAGATGCAAATCTTAAGTGATAGTGCCAAATATGATGTAAGTTGCAGTTCAAGTGGTGCTGAGAACAACTACAAAACAGGAGAATTAGGTGCTACACAAAATAGTGGTATCTGCCATAGTTTTACAGCAGATGGTAGATGTATTTCACTTTTAAAAGTATTGCTTACAAATTTTTGTATTTATGATTGTGCGTATTGTATAAATAAAGTATCAAACGATATTCCAAGAGCTGCATTTGCACCACGAGAACTAGCTGATATCACGATGAATTTTTATAAAAGAAACTATATAGAAGGGTTATTTTTAAGTTCTGGTATCATAGATAATGAAGATCATACTATGAATCTCATCTTACGAACACTGAGAATCTTACGAAACGAATATAAATTTAACGGCTATATTCATGTCAAACTCATTCCAGGTAGTGATGCAAGACTTATAGAACAAGTGGTACAACTAGCAAGCCGAGTAAGCTCTAACATAGAACTCCCAAGTGATAAATCACTCAAACTATTAGCACCAAATAAAACAAAAGAAAAAGTACTACAACCTCTCAAACTTGCAAGAGATATAAGTATGGAAAGAAACACCAAACCAATAGGGATGTCAACACAACTTATTGTAGGGGCAACACCAGAGACAGATATGGATATACTCAATTTAAGCTCAGTTATGTACAACAAAGCACTTTTAAAAAGAGTATATTATAGTGCATATATTCCTGTAAATAATGATAAAAATTTACCTATTTTAGCTACAAGTAAACCACCACTACTAAGAGAACATAGACTCTATCAAGCTGATTGGCTTTTGAGATTTTATAGTTTTAAAGCAGATGAGATACTCAATAGTGACAACCCAAACCTAGATGAAGAGTTAGACCCTAAAATGGTATGGGCATTAAATAATATGCACTATTTTCCTATGGAGATAAATAAAGTTAGCCTAGAAGAACTGATACGAATACCAGGAATTGGTGTGCGTGGTGCTTCTAAAATCATCAACGCAAGAAGATTTAAAAAACTCTCGTTTAGTGACCTTAAACAGCTCAAAATATCTACGAAAAAGGCTAGGTATTTTATAGTATGCAATGGAAAATACCAAAAAGAGATTCCAATGTATCGTGAAAATATAAAACTAGATTATCTTAAACCATCAAAACCACAAGAGCTATCGTTGTTTGATATAGATTATTCTGCTATTACAGGTGAAATATGACTTTAGTTTATGACGGTACTTTTGAAGGGTTTTTATCTTTAGTATATGAAGTATATTATAAAAAGTTTCAAGTGGAGAAAATCTTACGAGAGTTTCCTGCGACACTTATTTTAGATGACATTATAACTATAGAATATGATGAAAAAAAATCTATAAAAGTATTGGATTCTTTAAAGTCAAAATTTACTCAAAAAAACTTTAGTGTTATTTTAAATGTATTTATGTGCGATAATGTAAAATTTGAACTAGACTTATTACACTTTATCATGGTTGGATTCAAAAATCAAAAGCAGCTAGAAAATATAAATCTCTCTTTTGTCCAAAATATACAAAACTTACAAAAAGAGCTTTTCAGACACAATCATAAAATGACTGGATTTACACGCTTTATAGAGCTTGACGATGGTTTGCTGTATGCAAAAATAGATTCTAAGTTTAATGTAGTTTATTTTTTAGGACAACATTTTTTGAAACGCTTTAATAATCAAAGATATATTATTCATGATCTCAAACGAAAAGTTGCATTTATAAAAGAGAATAACTTTGTAGGTGTACAAAATGTTGCAGAGTTTGAAACACCAAAGGTGAGCAAAAACGAAGAAAAATTCAGTAAGCTTTGGCAAACATTTTTTACAAGTGTTTCAATAGAAAGTAGAAAAAACAAAAAACTCCAACGCCAAATGGTACCCCTACTTTATAGAACTTATATGAATGAATTTCATAACTAACTAAGCTTTTCTACATATTTTTTTCTAAAAAATCGTATATTGTTTAAAATCTTTACTGCAACTAATGTCAAAACTGTTCCTATAAATATACTCAAATGAACCTCTTCTTTTAAAAAAACAATACTTAATGTAATAGCTGAAAATGGTACTAAAAATATAAATGAACTCACCTCATTTGTTCCTAGCTTTTCAATTCCTATGAAGTAAACACTCGTCGCAAAAGTAGTTGAAACAATAGCTAAGCTTAAAATATTTAGCCAAAAAATACCATCAAATGATTTATAGTTTATATGTTGATAATCAACGAAAAATAACAGAACCAAAATAGTCATAAATAAGTACATATAAAATGAAAAAACAAGAGGGGATGTTTTTGTGGCTTTTGAACTCAAAATTGTAATAATAGGCCATAATATTGATGCAAATATAAAATATACATTATGTTCAGTAAATATTTCATCATAAGAGAGTGTCCAAACATTTAATATAGTTAATACACCAATTGCCCCTAAAAGCAATGCAAAGATATCTTTTTTTTGAATCTTCTTACCAAAAAAAAGTGCCATTATTAAAAAAGTATTTATAGGAATAAGAGTGGTTACAAACGCACCTCCTAAACTAGCCGTTCCAAATTTGGTGCCTAAAAAGTAATATTTCAGATATAAAATCATCACAATAGCCGTTATAAAAGACAGAAAAATACCTTTGAAAGTGATATGAAAATATTTTTTACTCACAATAAGTACAGGTACCATCGTAACAATAGTGAAGATATTTCTTAAAAATATAAGTTCATATTCATTGATATAAACACTTAAAACTTTTGCGTGTACCCAAGAAGCACCCCAACCTATCATTGCTACAAACATTAAAATGTAAAATATTTTTTTATTTTGTTCTTCCATTGCTACTTAACTTTGTTTATTTTTTTGGAGTATACATTTTATTTACTTTAAATGTTCTATAGAAGGTTTTTTTCATAGCTATATAGTGTAGTTATTATGGTACAATGCGGAAATTTTATAATCAAAAGGTACATAATATATGTCATTTACAAATTTAGGTTTATCAAAACCAATTTTAAAAGCTATTGAAGATCAAGGATATACATCTCCTAGTCCAATTCAAGCTCAAGCTATTCCACTAGTTTTAGAGGGAAAAGATGTTTTAGCAGGCGCTCAAACAGGTACAGGAAAAACAGCTGGATTCACACTTCCTATTTTAGAACTAATGATGCACAAATCACTAAAAAGACAAAAGCTAAAAACACGAGCATTGATCCTTACTCCTACAAGAGAGTTAGCAGCACAAGTACACCAAAATGTTGTAGACTACAGTAAATATTTACCATTTACATCAGCTGTTATTTTTGGAGGAGTTGGAATCAATCCTCAAAAAGCAAAACTTAAAAACGGTGTAGATATTTTAGTAGCAACACCAGGAAGACTTTTAGACTTAATAGGACAAGATGCATTAGACTTATCAAATGTAGAATTTTTTGTTTTAGATGAAGCAGATAGAATGCTTGATATGGGATTTATTCACGACATCAAAAAAGTGTTAAAAATGCTTCCAAGCGATAAACAAAGTTTACTTTTTTCTGCAACTTTTTCTACAAGTATTAAAAAACTAGCTGATTCTTTACTTGATAGTCCTACTTTAATAGAAGTAGCAAAAAGAAATACATCAGCACAGACAATTAGTCAAAAAGTACACTTTGTAGATAAAGGGAGAAAAAAAGAGCTTTTAGTACATCTTATCAAAAGAGATAACTGGCATCAAGTTTTAGTATTTACACGAACAAAACATGGTGCAAATAAACTTACTCAACATTTAGAGATTGAAGGTATTAAAGCAGCTGCTATTCATGGTAATAAAAGTCAAGGTGCAAGAACAAAAGCGCTAGCTGATTTTAAAGCAAATGCTATTCAAGTTTTAGTAGCAACAGATATTGCAGCTCGTGGTATCGATATCGATCAACTTCCACATGTGATAAATTTTGAGCTTCCAAATGTACCAGAAGATTATGTACATAGAATAGGAAGAACAGGCCGAGCTGGAAATGAGGGGGTAGCATTATCTTTAGTATGTGTTGATGAGCATGAATTTTTAAATGATATTGAAAAACTTATCAAAAAAGATATTGAAAAAGAAGAGATACCAGGATATGAAGTTGATCCTACAATAAAACCTGAACCAAAGAAAAAACAAGGTGGAAACCGAGGACGAGGTGGTCGAGGAAACGGTGGCGGTCAAGGAAGAAGAAACAACGGACAATCTACTCGAAATAATAGTAGAAATTCTAGAGGAAGAGCTTAATACAAAATGATTTCGTCGAACATTTGTTCGGCAAATCATATTATTTTTTTTCTAAACTCATTACTTGATTTCGTCCACTTTCTTTTGCTAAATAAAGAGCCTTATCTGCACGATTAATTGTTTCCTCTATCTTTTCATTTCTCTTGTATGAAGAAACTCCAAAACTTGCTGTTTTGTGTTTAACAATTGAAAACTGAAATTGTTCTATATTTTCTCGTATTTTATTTGCAAGTTTTAAGGTACTTTCTAAACTACTCTCTATTGAGATAACAATGAACTCTTCACCACCCCATCTACCTACAATATCAGTTTTTCGTACTGATTCTTTTAAAATAGATGCAAATTCCACAAGAACAGTATCTCCTACTTGATGACCATAGGTATCATTAACACTTTTAAAAAAATCGATATCAATGATAATTAATCCAAATTTTTGATCATATCTATTGGCTCTATTAACTTCCTCCTCAATAACCACATCAAGTTTCATTCTGTTGTATAATCCTGTAAGTTTATCAGTAACTGACAATAGTTTCAACTCTTCATTTATTTTATACAACTCTAAAGTTCTCTCTTTTACTTTTGTTTCTAAATTTGTTTGGTATTCATCTATTGAAGTTGACATATTTAATAAAGATGTTGAAAGCAGATGAATTTCTAATACATTTGTATCTACAAGTTTTACCTTATCAAAATTTCTATTCTTAACTTTTATACTCTCTTTCATTAACGATAAAATAGGTTTTACAATAATTGATGAAAAATAAAAGATAAGAGGAACAATCGTAAGTAAAATCAAAACAACAATTATCATCATATTATTCATTTTTGATTTATAATCAATAGTCAATTTACTTATTTCACTTGTAGTACAAAGAAACTCTTTCCCTAAAGGTACGATTGATATAATATATTTTTTATTATCAATTAATATATTTTTCATCACAGTGTTTTTATTTGGATTAGCACTTATAAATCGTTTTATTTCACCCAAGATTTCACTTTGTTTAGTGCTATTAGAACTTGCAATAACAGTTCCATTTTTATCAAAAATAAAAGAGTTTTCTAAAATACCCGCTTCATATTCTTTCAGAATACCATTGATATTGTTGAGTAAAAAATCTAATGCAAATACATTTTGTGTATTGTTAATTTTCTTAGCATAAGTTACCCCTTTTGCTTTTATATTTGAGAAAATATATGGTTTTGTTTTGATCACTTTTCCTGTTTGAATAGCTTCTTTATACCAAGGTCTTGTTGTACTATAATAGCTAGTTTTTTCAGTTTTTTTAGATAATGTTTTTAAAGAGCCATCCAACAGCAAAAATTGCTGTTTATCATTTACTATCTCAATATATAACCATTTTGCATCTTTACTAGCTTGATATTGTGTTCTTAGTTTTTTATCTATATCTAAATTTATTAATTCAAAAAAATGATCACCTTTGAATCCTACATAAACAGAATAAATATTTTTATTGTTATTTAAGATTTTTGTAAATTGTCGGATATAGGTATTTTTATTTTTTATAAAATCTTCGATACTTGTTTCTTCTAAAAAGTTACTACCATTTTGTATGGTATTTTCATGTAAATCATTTATATATTTTATGTGATTTTCAACTTTAGCAGATAGAAGTTTTACTTTGTCATTTACTGATTGAGTTATAAGTTCTTGACTAAATATGTACTGAATATAAAACATCATTAGCATAATTAACGATGATAAGAAAATAAAAAGAGAGATGACAGTAATTTTAATTGAAATTTTTTGCATACTAAAAATAACCTTCTAAATAAAATGTATTAAATTATAGTGAATTAATTTCATCAATAGTATAGTGAGTACCTAAAATGCGATTTATATTTTCTAACTCTTCTGGAGTTACAATTTCAACTTCCATAGACTCTTCAATTTTGTATTCTACATTATTTGCAGGTGCAAATAATAACTTACCATTTTCAATTCTATAATATCCATCATTACTTAATTGCCAAGGGGTGTTAAATACATTTATCAAATAAAGAACTCTGCTTCCATATAATTTTATCTCCAATTATAGCAAATTGTTATTAATCTTCTTTAAACTTACATAATTAGAGTACAAATAACTAAAATTTTCAAATATAATTTATAAAAATTAAAAGGGAAAAGATGTCTTGTCAAAAATGTAGTGAAAAATTTATTCTAAAAAATGATAAAGGTGTTATTTTTATAATAAGTGAAGTAGAAGAACTTCTCAAAAAATCAACTAGTTTTCTTCAAAAACTATCAATAGATTATTCTAATAAAAATGGTCTACTAGTGATAAATGTAACTAATGTAAAAGCATTTTTTTCTGAAAATATAAATAGATTTAAAGAGTATTTTAACGAGTTAGAAAGAGAAAATATAAAAATATTTACAGCAGATGATGAAAATTCATTTAACTATTTAACTGTACTAAAAGCAAAAACCTTACAAAAGTACATAAACCTTTTTGATGATCAAGATTTTTTTGATGTAGTAAACAACGAATCTTTAACTGTACATTTTCAGCCAATTATAGATATTCATACTGATAAAATTTATGGTTATGAAACACTTGCACGAGGGGTTAACGAAGATGGAAGTTTAATGTATCCAGATATACTTTTTGAGAAATCTAAAAGAAATGATTATAACTTTAAACTCGATAGACTTTGTAGAGAAAGTGCTTTAAAAACAGCCGCAACTAAAAAAGTACATCAAAAAGTTTTTATTAACTTTATACCAACTTCTATTTATGATCCAGAATTTTGTCTAAATTCTACTGTAAAATGGGCAAAACAGTTAGAGTTCGATCCAAGTCAAATAGTTTTCGAAGTTGTTGAAACAGAACTAGTAAAAGATCAAGTTCATCTCAAAAAAATTTTAGAGTATTATCGTTCAAAAGGTTTTAAAATAGCACTTGATGATGTAGGTGAAGGGTATTCTAGCTTAAATATGATTATCGAGCTTCGTCCAGATATTATTAAAATAGACCGAAATATAATTAGTGGTATCGATCAAAATGAACTAAAACAATCAGTTTATAAAGCACTTTTTAATCTTGCAAGAGAAAATGGTATCACTGTTTTAGCTGAAGGTATAGAAACTATCAATGAGTTAAAGATGATAAAAAATATTGGTGTTGATTTAGCACAAGGGTACTATTTCGCAAAACCAGCAAGTGAACCAATTCGAAAAATCTAAAAGAGACAAAATGAATTATAAAAAACAACCAAAACTCAAACCTTTGAAAAAAAGAGATTTAGCATTTGAAGAGTTTGATGAAAATAGGCTCATAGAGATGGCTTGGCAAGATAGACTTCCATTTGATATTATCTATTTACAGTATGGACTAACAGAGAATCAGGTAAAAAATAAAATGAGATCACTTATTAGTAAAAAAGCATACAATAGATGGAGAAAAAGAGTTCATGGAAGAGTTACGAAACATATAAAAAAATGTACTCATAAACAACAAAGATTTGAAGGTCCTTGGTAACATAAAATACTATAAAAAGTGTTTTAGAAGATTATTTAATAGATTTATTATAAAGTGATGTTATAATCTATCCTATATTAAAAAGGCTAGCTTAAACAACAATGCATCAAATACCCTGTAAATATTGTAACACAAAACTACGAATACGAAAATTTACTTCTGGGTTTGAATATACTTGTCCAACTTGTAGGGGCGTTGTGTATAGAGGTGGTGCTTCATCTACTTCTATTATCATAATGTCACTTTCGACACTTGTTATCTTTTTTTGGATGATTACAAGCGATGTTTTAACAGTGACCCTTATAAGTACAAAAAGTCGCTCTATTTTAGACTCCATCGAAATTTTATACTATGATGACTATAAAGTTAGTGCTGCTATACTTTTCATAACTGTTATTTTTATACCTATTTTTATGATATCGTTAATCAATTTAATTATATTTGGTAAAAAACTTCATATCCCTCTACATATACTTAAAAAAGCAGTATCTTTATACAAAGAACTCAAAGACTGGAATATGGCAGAGGTTTATATGATAGGGATTGTGATATCTATGGTTAAACTTGAAGAGTTAACCACCATGCACATAAACCTAGGTTTTTGGGTAGTATGTATCTATGTTGTGATGTTTTATCTTATTCTTATGTGGTTTAATCCTTATGATATATTAGAAACTGTAGAGATAAATAAACAAGATGAAAATGCTATGTTTAAGAGTATTATATACTTAGTTTTAGCGCTTATATTTGTTATCCCTGCTAATGTTTTACCGATCATGCCAACTTATCAATTTGGAGTGGAATACAATAATACTATTTGGGGTGGGATTGTTATACTTTGGGAAGAAAAAGATTATTTTATTGCATCTATTATATTCTTTACTAGTATTTGTATCCCTTTACTGAAGATCTCAAGTGTCTTTATAATGATATTTATGGCAAAATATGGTATTTTTAAAAATTATAAAAAAGCTATGACCATTTATTATAGAGTCAATGATGGCTGGGGAAAATACTCAATGCTAGATGTATTTGTAGTTGTTATAGCAGCTTCATTTGTTCAGTTTGATCAATTAGTAAGAATAGAATCAGGCACAGCAATTATGCCTTTTACACTTGTAGTGTTTTTTACAATGATGGCAAGTAAATCATTTGATATAAGATTGATATGGGAGAAGAATTAGATATGTCTTTAGCAGTTACCAAAAGAAAAAAATCGATAATTATTTTAGCATGGATAGCACCTATTGTTGCTATTATTATCTCTATTAGCATGGTGTATGAACATTACACAAAAATTGGCAATGAGATAGAAATAAGATTTCACGATATCAATGGGCTTGATGTACGACAAAGTCACATTCAGTATAATGGACTGCATATAGGAGATTTGAACTCAATTGAGATAGATGATAAAAATATCAACCAGTTTATTGTAAAAGCAACCATATATTCCCAGTATAATTATCTCGTAAAAGAGGGAACAATGTTCTACAAAGTTTCCCCTCAGCTGTCACTCAAAGAAGTGAGTGCATTGAGTAATATTTTGAAAGGGAATTATATTGAAATTGTCCCTGCAACAACAAATTTAGTAAAGCTACAAAAACTAAAAAAACAAACTATTTTTAAAGGATATGATACAAAACCAAGCAAAAAAGGTATAGTTTTTACTATCACTTCAGATAAAGGTGACTTTGACCTTACTTCAACTATTTTATACAAAGGTTTACCTATAGGAGAAATACTCGAAAAATCAATAGATAAGTTTACTATAAAATACAAAGTTCTTATTTATGATAAATATAAGTATCTTATCTCTTCAAAAACAAAGTTTTATAAAATAAACCCATTAGAACTCAAAGCCTCACTCGAAGAGATAAATTTAAAAATCCCTTCTATAAAAACTATGATAAGTAGTGCCATAGGTTTTGTAACCCCACAGCATGATAAAAACATACAAAAATCATATCAGCTATACAACTCAAAAGATGATATCGATATTTTACATTCATATAAAAACCACTATAAGTTTAAACTTTTAGCTAATAATATTTCAAATACAGATACCATATATTATAAAGGTGTTAAAGTAGGAAAAATAGATAAAGTTACTATTCAAAAAAATAAAAATATTGTATATGGACATATCAAAAATGATTTCAAACATCTGCTTAACAATTCATCAGTTTTTTATAAACAAAAAGCAATATCAAGCAAAATATCTACGGATGGTATAGAGGTTGAACTCTCAAATCTAAAAGAGCTTTTACTAGGTGGGGTAACATTTATAACTCCAGAAGATAATAAAAAACTTTCAAGTAAGGTATTTACCTTTTATGATGATATTGAGCAATACTATGAAAAAAACATGTTCACTATATCTGTATTTATAAATGACGACTGTAATATTAAAAAAAGTTCTGTTTTATTGTACAAAAATATTGAAATAGGAAAAGTAAAACAAATTAGCTTGAATAAAAATATAAAAGTAGATATACAAATACAAAATAAATACAAATACCTTTTTGGTAAAAATGCCAAAATATATTTAGAAGGTATGAAAATATCCTTAGAAAAAATCGAGAATATCGCAACAACAGTATTAGGTGATAATTTTAATCTAATTGCAGATACAAACAATGGATATAACTCACAGTATCATTTAGACTCAATAAACCCAGATAGTACTTACTACAAAGAGGGGTTAAGAGTTCTTCTTAAAGCAAAAGAGAGTAAAAATATAACTGTCGGTTCTCCTATTTACTACAAGGGTTTTGAAGTTGGTGAAATTTATGATGCTGATTTAACTCAAAATGGAGAATTTGTTATTTTTAAACTTTTTATAAAAAAACAATATGCAAATATTTTAAAAATGCAAAGTAAATTTTATAAAGCAACTACTATTGATATGGAGGTAGGAGTTTTTGGAGCAAAAATTAAATTTGGTAGTGCAAAAAGTATACTTAAAGGTGGAATCACATTTAAAAATGAAGGTGATATAAAATTACTTCAAAATGCTACTAAAGGAATGGTATTCCCTCTGTTAAACCAAAAAAAATAAAACAGTTTTATACCAAACACATTAAATGTAATTGGTATAAATAAAACTATTTTTGTGTATTAAAACGAGACTGATACTCTTCAGGATGTTTACACACAGGACAGGTTTTTAAAGCTTTTTTACCATAATGGATATGTCCACACACTTCACAAATCCATGCTTCTTCTGCATCTTCACTTACATGTTCTGCATTGGCTTCTAATCTTTCCAAAAGTCTTTTAAACATATTTTCATGTTCCACTTCAATTTTACCAATACCTGTAAATAATCTAGCAGCTTCTTTATGACCTTCTTCTTTTGCAATTGTAGCAAAATCTGGATACATTGTTACATTTTCATAGCTTTCACCATCTATAGCTTCTTGTAAGTTTTGAGCTGTATTTCCAAAGTTATCTTCACTATCATTCTTCATTCTATTATGTAATGACAGTTCCATTTTAGCATGATGTTTTTCATTATTTGCTGCTCTTTGAAAGTGTTCTGCTATATCTCTATAACCCTCTTTTTGAGCTACTTTTGCAAAATATTCATATTTATTTCGTGCTTGAGATTCACCTGAAAAAGCTTTTAATAAGTTTACTAAAGTAAGATTTTCTGTAATCATCTCCATAGCTTGTCCACAGCAGTGTAACTCACCACCACCAACTTTATTTAGTTCTACTTCATTACCACAGGCGTTACATTTGTATGTTTCATATTGTCTCATTTTATATTCCTTTGTTTCGATATAAAATATTATGACATAGTGAAACTTAAAGGATAATAATTATCCTTTAAGTTGTTTTATTTATTCTGAAATTTATTAAAGACCTTTTATATAGTCGGTAATTTCATCTAGTTTAATGTCGATTTTTTCACCAGATTTTCTATCCACAAATTCAACTAAACCTTCACTTAATTTTTTTCCAATTACAACAGCATAAGGGAAACCAATAAGTTTAAAATCACCCATTTTAAAACCATAAGTATGTTTTTTCTCTTTTCTATCATCTAAAATAGAGCTAATTCCAGCATCATTTAAATCTTCATAGATTTTAGTTCCAGCTTCTAATTCTGGTTCTTTTTTTGCATTTGAAACAATTACATCTACCATATATGGAGTAGTTGATTTAGTCCAAATACAACCATCATCATCATGACTTTGTTCTATAACTGAAGCAACTAATCTACTTACACCTATACCAAATGTTGCCATCTCAAATGCTTTTGGTTTTCCTGTTTCATCTTGAAATTTTGCATCAAGTGCAGAAGAGTATCTATCACCAAGTTGAAATATATGACCAACTTCTATTCCCTTTTTAAATGATAGTTTTCCACCACATGAACATTTTTGTTCTACCTCTTTTTCTTGTAGCTCTTCATAACTTTGTTCATTCAATTTATCAACTTCTACTTCATCTTCAAAAATAGTTTCGATATTTGCTCCATAGTCACACTCACCACAAACTAAAATAGTATCTTCTCCACTATTTGCTAAAACATGAAACTCTTTACTTCCAGTTCCACCAATAGCACCACTATCAGCATCAACTACTCTAAAATCAAGTCCTAGTCTAGTAAAGATTTTTTTATATGTTTTTTCCATAAGATCAAATTCTCTTACCATATCTTCTTTAGAAGCATGAAAAGAATATCCATCTTTCATCAGAAACTCTCTACCTCTTAATAATCCATATCTAGGTCTAGCTTCATCTCTAAATTTTGTATTTATTTGATATAAGTTTACAGGTAACTCTTTATAACTTTTTACTCTATTTTTAACAAGTTCTACCATCGCTTCTTCGTTTGTAGGACTCAATACAAAATCATTTTGATGTCTATCTTGTATTCTTAACATCTCTGCGCCCATATCATCTGCTCTACCACTTTTATCCCATAGTTGCATTGGAGTTACAAAACTTAGTTGTACTTCATTACACCCTGCTTTATCTAACTCATCTTTTACTATAGCTCGAATTTTTTCTAATACCATTTTTCCCAATGGTAAATAGTTATAAAGACCAGCACCTTGCTGATTGATAAATCCAGCTCTTAGTAAAAACTGATGTGATGATAATACAGCATCCGATGGTGTTTCTTTTGTTGTTGGTATAAATAGTTTTGAAAATTTCATTTATGTAGTGCCTTATTTTTATTTATAATTTGTTTTTAAAATGTATTTTACTATAAAATTGCTTATTGCTTTTAAATTAAAATGCTATAATACAAAACTAAAATAATTAAAGGGTAAATTATCATTTCAATTAAAGAACCAATACACACACAATTTAGTAACTTTTGTAAAAGAAACAAAATAACTAGTATGGAAACAGCAGTAGAATACTTCTCTATTTTTGGTGGACTTGATGTAGATATCGATACATCAAAAAGTGTAGAAGAACTCATCGAAACACATATTTTAAAAAGATATAAATACTTAAGAAACTTCATTGCAGACATCACAAAGGCTGATCCAGAATATAGTAAAATATTAACAGCACTTGCAATAGGTGATAGAAGAACCAATTCTGCTTTTAGAAAAGTTGGAATATCATTTGATAACGGTATCGAAATAGTTGATGACTTATGTGGATTAAAAGTTTTAAAACTTGAAAAATCTTTACAAAAACTCTCAAAACTATCTGACCAATACACAGTATCAGAAAGACTACTCTTTACATCACCAGTTGTAAGATTTTGGTTTGCATTTGTTTCACCATTGTTCAAAGGGATAAAAGAAAAAAACTACGAAGAGTTTTACAAAAAATACAATAACCACAAAACAGAATTTTCAGACATCATTTTTGAGCAACTTTCTCACGAATACTTAAAGGTGATCTCAAAAGATGATTTTATGTTTACACTTGGACGATACTGGGATGATGATATAAATTTAGATTTAGTAGGAAAAACAAAATCTGGTAAAATAGTAGCTGGATCGTGTAAGTTTACAAACTCAAAAATCAAAAAAACAGAATTAACTAACTTAAAAGAAAAATGTAAACAAGTCAAAATTGATGTAGATACATTTATATTGTTTTCTAAAAAGGGGTATACAAGTGAGCTGAAAACTCTGAAAAAAACTGAAAACTTACAACTCTTTACAGTGAAAAATTTCAGTTTATTTCTAGAAGAATAGTTTTAAAAACACTACTCTTCTTCAAGTCCAAATAAATTTTGCG